>JACIYK010000023.1 GCA_014359965.1 Candidatus Aminicenantota bacterium | reverse complement strand
CGTGCCAAAATAATCATCCCCCACTTCAACCTTTTTGGTCTGGGGATAGACAATCTTTTCTCTGACCTGGTTTTTACAGGCAGAAAAAACAAATGCCAGCAAGAGAAGACAGATAAAAAAATTAATCGTTATCATTTTCTTTTTCCTCATAGAAACCTCCTTTTTTTTATAGATAGCACAAATAAGCACCGTAATCCAGAAAAAAACAAGAAGGGAATTTTAAATTGCACCTCAGCCAACCGTATGATATTTTATTTTTTCTTAGGGAGGTGAACATGTTATCAACCATTTTTGGACTTTTTATCCTGCCGGCAGCTATTCTCCTCCTGGCTTTTATCCTGGCTTGCAAAAAAGGAGGTAGATAATGTCTGGAGTAAGCATTCATACTAATTTATGGGCCTTATCAGCATTTTTAATCTATGTCCTGATGATGGTTTCTGTGGGCATAATCACCGCTAAATTTTCTTCTCGCGGTCTGGGCGAATTTTTTCTTGGTGGCAGAAAGATGAAATCCCTGGTAGTAGCCCTTTCAGCCGTGACTTCTGGGCGTTCGGCCTGGCTGTTAATCGGCGTTTCTGGCCTAGCTTTTACCAGGGGAGTTTCTGCTGTCTGGGCAGTAGTCGGTTACATTTTAGTAGAGCTTTTTATGTTCATCTTTCCTGGAAAAAGGCTGCGTTACTTTACCGGTAAAATGGGTGACATCACCATCCCGGATTACATGGAATCAAGGTTTGAAGACCACAAACACCTGCTCCGGGTGTTTTCCCTGATTCCCATCCTGATTTTCATGACCGCTTATGTTTCTGCCCAGTTCAACGCTGGTGGTAAATCACTGGCCGCCAGCTTCAACATCACCCCTTTGCAGGGAATTCTCATCACTGCTGGAATTGTCATTTTCTACACTGTGCTGGGTGGGTTTATGGCTGTCTGCTGGACAGACACACTGCAGGCCTTTTTCATGATTTTCGCCCTGATGATACTGCCCATCATCGCCATTGTTAACTTTGGCGGTCTGGGAAAACTTTTAAATACGCTCAAAGACGTTTCTCCCGGGTATCTTGATACCTTTTCCATTTCCTTTGGCGCATTAATTGGCTATCTGGGAATTGGCTTTGGTTCTCCAGGAAACCCTCACATTCTTAACAAATACATGAGCATTGAAGACCCGGAAAAACTGAATAAAACCGGACTGATTGGTACCGTCTGGAATGTCTTGATGGCCTGGGGTGCAATTTTCATCGGTCTGGCTGGACGGGCCCTATACCAGGATGTGGCTAACCTGCCAAACCATGACCCGGAAAATGTCTATCCCCTGCTTGGTTCTCAGCATCTCCATCCTTTTCTCTTCGGCCTGACCATTGCCGCCATCTTTGCCGCCATCATGTCCACTGCTTCCTCTCAGCTTCTAGTAGCTTCTTCGGCAGTGGTTCGTGATGCTTACCAGAAAATACTGCTTAAAAACAGACAGGTTTCTGAAAAAAAGCTGGTGATAATAAGCCGCGTTTTTACTCTTCTGGTAGCCATTGTGGCCCTGGTTTTTGCTGCTTACGCCGATAAACTGGTTTTCTATCTGGTACTTTTTGCCTGGGGTGGTCTGGGCGCTGCTTTCGGGCCAGCCATTCTTCTTTCTCTTTACTGGAAAAGGACAACTAAAGCCGGGGTCATAAGCGGCATTCTGGTAGGCAGCCTGACTGAAATTGTTTGGTACCTGATGCCGGCGCTTAAAAATCTGGTTTCTGAATGGGTGCCGGCCTTCATTCTCTCTTTCCTGAGCGTCTGGCTGGTTAGTTATTTAACTGAGCCGCCGACTCGAGCCAAGGAATTCATGGAATACATGAAAGGAAATTAACAAAGCTAACAAAAAAAACATTTTCTAGAATAGGTGCTAAAATAAAAAACGGCAAAGACACAGGCTAAAAGATGTTCTTCTTTATCGGAGGAATCACACCGAAACTGAAAAAATTAAGCGAGCAGCCACTGGTCTGCCCAAGATGCGGCAGAAATTCTTTATTCCAGGTAAAAATTGACCACTATCTAAACCTGTTTTTCATCCCTGTAGCCCGGATAAAAAGCAGCTCTCCTTTTTACCTGTGTGAAAACTGCGGCTGGGAAAGCCCGGAACCCTCCGGGAGATTTGACTCGGCAAGCTTTGACCAATCACAAAGTCCCAGCGGGAAAAACGTATGTCAGTTCTGCGGACGCCTGGTAGATAAAGATTTTTACTACTGTCCATATTGCGGGCACCCTTTAAAGTGAGCTTTTCTTCTGATATTATTTGTAAAATTTAAGAAGAGGTAATTTCTATGATCAGAAGAATTGGAGTCATTACCAGGGATTGTGCCGGGGTAAACGCTGCTCTAAGAAGTGTAGTTAGAACAGCAGCAAGTCATGGAGTAGAGGTTTATGGGGTTATTAAAGGATATGACGGTCTGATTGATGGAGTCCTCCGTCTTCTTGACCGCAGATCTGTTTCCGGCATCATCAACCTCGGAGGAACTATATTAAAATCTGCCCGCTCAGAAAGGTTCCTTAGGGAAGAGGGACAGAAAAAGGCACTTAAAACCATTGAAGAAAATAAGCTGGATGGACTGGTGGTCATCGGCGGTAATGGTTCACTTACTGGGGCTCATGTGCTGGCCAGTCAGTATGGAATAAAAGTGATAGGCGTGCCAGCTACCATTGATAACGACGTTAACGGGGTTGACCGCTGTCTGGGCGCTGATACAGCTGTGAACGTGGCTCTTGATGCCCTGGATAAAATCCGTGATACTGCCACCAGCTTAGAAAGAATTTTCGTGGTAGAAGTTATGGGACGGGATTGTGGATACCTCGCCATGAAGGTGGCTCTGGCCGGTGGTTGCGAAGAAGTAATTCTCCCGGAACAGGATTTTGACATGACAGAAATCTGCCGTGAAATCCGGACTGGAAATGCTCAGGGTAAAGTGAGCTGGATTATCATCGTGGCTGAAGGAAAAGCCAGAGCTCAGGACGTAGCCACAGCCATAAGCCTGCTCACTGGCCTAGAAACCAGGATAGCTGTTCTTGGCCACATTCAGCGCGGCGGAAGACCGACCGCCATTGACCGGCTCCTCGGCGCCAAGCTGGGAAATGCGGCGGTGGAAGCCCTCCTGGCCGGAGAAACTGACAAATGCGTCAGTCTTAAGTGTGACGAAAGCATAGAACTAATACCCCTGTCCGTGGCTATTCAGCCTAAAAAACTGGTCTTTGAACCTGAATACCGATTGCTTAAGGTCCTCTCCTGAGATTCAACTGATCTTGAACTAAGGAGGTCCTGTATGGAAAAACTATCACTCGGCATAGACCTGGGTCTCCGGACAATAAAAGCGGTCATACTGGACCAAACGGGAAAACTTTTAGACCGAGAAGAACAGACCGTTCAAGGTCAGCTGTGGAACTCCTTCCAGGAAATCATCAACCGGATGGTGGCTCGTTTCCCTGACCGGAGCTTTTACCTAGCGGTAACCGGAAACGGACAATACGGCCTGCAGCTGAGCGAAAATTTTCTGCCGGTGAACGAAATCACGGCCCTGGCTCACGGCGCTTTCCGGCTGTTTCCGGAAGCTGCCAGTGTCTTTGACATCGGAGCCGAGAATGCCCGCTGGGTGCGGATTAAACCTGCAAAAGACCAGCCGGAAACGCCAGAAATTCTGGATTTTGCTTTCAACGAAAGATGTGCGGCGGGGACCGGACTTTTCCTGGAGCAGCAGGCTCACCGCTTGAAACTTTCTCTCAGCGAATTTTCTGCTCTGGCTGAAAAAGCCAAAAAGGGTGCCCGTCTGGCCGGGCGGTGCAGTGTTTTCGCCAAGTCAGACATGATTCATCTCCAGCAAAAAGGTACACCCGTGGAAGAAATTGCCTACGGAGTCTGTCAGGCTCTGGTCAGGTCCGTAGCTTCTTCCCTGCTGAAAGGAAAACCCTTGCCTTTTCCCGTGGTTATCAGCGGCTGTACTACCAGGAATCCAGGGCTGATGAGGGCTTTCCGCGAGGTCATGGAGGTGAACAAACAGGACCTTCTTTACGGTGAGTTTTCACCGTTTATTCCAGCTCTGGGAGCAGCTCTTATCGGCTTGAAAGAATCCAGGAACAGAACAGCCGTGCCAGCGGACAGGCTTCTTTTAGAAGCAAAACCCAGACAGCAAGAATTTTCGTCGAGCTTACCTTCTCTGGGACAGATGCCGCCGGCCGAGAGCCAGGAGCCGATTTCTGTGCTGAAAGGAAAAGTTAGGGCCTACCTGGGAGTTGATATCGGCTCGGTCAGCACTGACCTTGTCCTTCTGGATGAAGAAAACCGCGTTCTGACGGCTGTTTACCTGCCGACTCGCGGACAACCCCTGGAAGTGTTAAAAGAAGGGTTTGAAGAAATCCTCAGCAGATGTCCTGACGGGTTAGAATTACTGGGCATAGGAACTACCGGCAGCGGCCGTTATCTCGCGGGCAAACTTCTCCAGGCTGATGTCATCAAGAATGAAATCACCTGTCAGATGCGCAGCACCTGCTTTTTCTTTCCTGAAGTTGACACCATTTTTGAGATTGGTGGTCAGGATTCCAAATACATCCAGGTACAAAACAAAAAAGTGGTGGATTTTAACCTCAACAAAATCTGTGCCGCCGGAACCGGTTCTTTTCTGGAAGAGCAGGCTGCTCAGCTGGGGCTGAGGGTGGAAAAAGATTTTTCCAGACTGGCCTCACTTTCTGAGAAACCCTATGACCTGAGTAGCCGCTGTACCGTGTTCATGGAAACAGAGCTTATGCAGGCCGCAGCTGCCAACCAGCCGGTGCCTGACCTGGTGGCTGGCCTGGCCTATTCCATAGCCAGAAATTATCTGGAAAAAGTGGTAGAAAGAAGGCCAGTGGGAGAACATATCGTCTTTCAGGGTGGAGTAGCTTCCAACCAGGCCGTGGTCCGGGCTTTTTCCCGACTTCTGGGAAAGGAAATAAAAGTCCATCCCTACAACCGTCTCAGCGGGGCCATCGGCGCGGCCCTGGAAGCTAAAGAAAAAGTCAAAAAATCAGGTAAGAAGTCGCTCGGGACTGAAGAAATAAAGCAAAAATGGTTGAAGCCCTTTGAGCTGAAAAGCTTTGAATGTCAGCAATGCGCCAACCGCTGTCAGGTCATCAGAATTAGCTCTGGCTCAGAAAACGTCTACTTCGGCGACATCTGTGAAAGATACACTTCCCAGTCTGCTAGTGAACTTCGTGTTCCCTCTCATTTTGACCCAATTCAATGGCGGAACAATTTCATAGAAAATCTGCAGCAGAAAAACGGGACTGCGGAAAAACAGCCGGTTGTGGGCCTGCCCAGAACTTCTGTCTTTCAGGAATTCTTACCCTTCTGGATCACCTTCTTCCAGGCTCTCGGCTTTCAGGTGAAGGTTTCTCCGGAGACAACTGCAGAAACCCTGGAGGCCGGAGTTAAACTGCAGTCAGCTGAAACCTGTCTGCCGGTCAAAATAGCTCTGGGGCACATAAAATGGTTGCAGGCGGATAAATCTGTAGACCTGGTCTTTTTCCCCTCTCACCTTGATAGCCACAGACAAAAAAATGCTTCTAACTATTTTTGCCCCTACACCGAGCATTTACCTCACATGATACCAGAGGCTTTGCGGCAAAAATTGCTGACCACACCTGTGTACCTGGAACCGGATGAAGAAGTTCAGGTAGAAAACTGGAAGACCCTGGCCCGGGTTTTTAAAGAACCAGAAGAAAAAATTGCCGCCGCCTGGAAAAAAGCACTGGAAATCCAGGATGAATTCAGAAAAATCCAGGAAATCATGGGCCGCAAAATTCTGGAAGAAAGCCGGAAGACCAGGCAATCCGTGTGGCTGATTGCCGGCCGCCCTTACCTGCTCTATGACCATTACCTGAACTTGAATTTCTGGTCGCACCTGGACAAACTGGGTGTCACGGCCTTACCCCTGGACTACCTGCCGCTAGAAGAAATTAAGCTGGAAGAAAAAATCATCTCCCCTGGAGATGTCCCTCCCTGGCGATACCCTCAGCATCTTCTGAAAGCAGCCATCTGGGCCAGGCGTCAGCCATCTGTTTTTCCGGTTTTCCTGACCAATTACGGCTGCGGGCTTGATGGATTTGTGGTGAAACAGATTAAGAAACAACTAGGTCAGCACCCTCATCTTTTCCTGGAATTTGACGAACATCGAGGAGAAGCCGGTCTAGTAACCCGGCTGGAAGCCTTTGCTGACGAAATAGCTCAGCAGCCTGAGCTAAAAGAAAAAGTTCAATTCCTGATAAAGGCGGCTGAAGACCCGGAAGAAAGACCCGTAGAAGAATTAAAAAAATTACCTTTTGTTATTCCCCACTTTGCTGACCATGCTTTTGCATTCTCTGGAGCCATGAAAAGCCGCGGCCTGCAGGCTGAAGTTCTGCCACCACCTGACCGGCACAGCCTGGAACTCGGAGAAAAATATTCCTCAGGTAAAGAATGCCATGCTTATTCCTATCTTCTGGGCGACCTGCTGAGCTACATCTTGGCCCGAAAACCTTCTTCTGAAACAGTTTTCTTCTTCCCCGGCGCCAGATACTCCTGTCTGCTCCAGCAATATGGACCGGCCATGCGCAACTTGCTGGCTGAACTGGGCTATCCTCACGTGCTGGTTCTTACGCCCACTCTGGATTACTTCTGGAAATTAATAGAATTTGAAGGGCTTAAAACTCTCTGGCAGGGCCTGGTGGCCATTGATTCTCTTATCAAGTTAATCTGCCAGATAAGACCTTACGAAATTAACAAAGGAGAAACAGACCTGGTGCTGGCTCAGGCTCTGCGCCAGGTAGAACAGGCGCTGGCGGAAAATAAATTAAGCCAAACTCTTACGGAAATCAGGAATAAACTGGCCAGCATCCGGGTCCAAAGAGAAAGGAAACCAGTGGTCGGAATTGTGGGAGACATTTACACCCGGCAGAATCATTTTGCCAACAATCAACTTTTCCACCGCTTGGAAGAACTCGGCTGTGAGGTCTGGCCCTCACCCTTCCTTGTGGATGAAATTGATTTTACCTTTAGCCGGGAGTTTTACGAAAAGCTCAACCAGGGTAGTATTGCTGAAACTATTAAACTTGGCGGCCTGAACCTCATCAAAGAAGCCAAGAAACGCCAGGTTACCGGGCGCCTTCAGTTCTCAGATTTGAAAATCAAAGAACCAAGTTACGAAGAACTGGTTAAATCTACTGTTACTTATTTAAACTACAACAACAACCAGACCCTTTTCCTCAACCTGGCCCGGATGATTGATTTTGCCCGGAAAGGGGCTGATGGTCTGATTAATGTCATCTGTTTTAACTGCATGCTGGGCACAGCCTCCCAGGCTATTTCCCAAAGGATAAAAAAGGACTTCGCCGACATTCCTTTACCCACTTTTATCTACGGTGAGACAGCTTCAGCCAGCGAAGAAGCCAGGCTGGAGGCTTTTGTGGAACAGGTGAAAGCTCGGTTTAGAGCGCAGAAGCAGGTTTCTGTTTTTGCCTGAAAGCACCAGAACTAAAAGATTAAAAAGAAGTAAGAATAACGGCGATTATGCCAGTTAAAAATACGCCGTCAAACGTCCCGGCTCCACCGATTGAAGCTACCGGAGCCCCCAGATCAGCGATTTTTTTCAGGTTCAACAGGTCAGCTCCTATCAGGGTACCCAGCGTGCCGGAAACATAAGCCAGGACAGGGGTAACCAGCCTGCTTTCCGGAAGAACTAGGCCGATGATGACCGACACCAGGGCCGCCACCAGGGGCGGGAATAAAGCCGGGGTGGCGATACCCAGACCTTTTACGGGCCGGGCCACCCGATGCACCAGCACAGTGACCATGAAAGTGGCCAGAATAAAATACAAAAGAAACGGTGACCATTTTATCAGGAGGTAAAGGCTCACGGCCGAAGGTATAATAGCTCCGCCCAGGTTTACGGCCAGGATGGTGGTCTGAGCCTGGCGGGCTGCTGGCACGTAAAACCTCCAGCCAAAAAAATCAACTACCTTTTCTTCTACACGCGACTCTGAATACAACCTTTTTATAGGAATGTTAAGGCCGCTACCCAGAAGGCTCAACATAAGCAACAGAAAGATGACGTCTGAAGGAAGTCCGAGTCTATTAAAAGCCAGGGAAATCAGCCCAATCTTGAGAAAGAAAAAAAGACCTCCCAGCAGCACAAAATAAAAAATCAGGAATAAAAAGATTACCGGAAGAAAAAACATCTGTCTCCAGCCTTTCTTAAATTTATGTCCCGAAAATATTAATCAAACGCCAGACCGCCCGGTATCCAGATTTTATTTTTTGGGCAACATGGGGATTTTAATTTTATTATTCCGGGCACAGGCAATGGCTTCCTCATAACCAGCATCAGCATGCCTGGCCACGCCAATACCGGGGTCCGCCGTGAGCACCCGTTGCAGTCGCCGGGCCATGGAAGCTGAACCATCTGCCACGATGACCATCCCGGCGTGGATAGAATAGCCAATGCCCACGCCGCCACCGTGATGGACTGAAACCCAGGAAGCCCCACACACCGCGTTGAGCAGGGCGTTGAGGATCGGCCAGTCAGCAATGGCATCTGAACCGTCTTTCATCTTTTCTGTTTCCCGGTTTGGCGAGGCTACTGAACCGGTATCCAGGTGGTCCCGGCCAATGACGATGGGCGCGCTGATTTTGCCTTTCTTCACCAGCGTGTTAATGACCTCACCAAAAAGAGCTCTTTCCCCATAGCCAAGCCAGCAGATACGGGCAGGCAATCCCTGGAATTTAACCTGCTTCTGGGCTTTCCTAATCCAGCGAGCCAGGGCCTCATCTTCCGGGAAAGTTTTCAGGACTGCTTCATCAGTCACGTAAATGTCCTGAGGTTTACCGGAGAGAGCCGCCCAGCGGAAGGGCCCTTTGCCCACGCAGAAAAGCGGTCTGATGTATTCCTGGACAAATCCTGGAATATCAAAAGCATTGGCCACGCCGGCTTTCTGCGCCTGGGCTCTAATGTTATTCCCGTAATCAAACGTCTTTGCCCCGCGCTTCTGAAGTTCCAGCATAGCTTCCACGTGGGCAGCCATTGATTCATAAGCCATAGCAATGTACTTCTGCGGGTCATTTTTCCTTAACTCCAGAGCCTCTTCATATGGAATTCCTCTAGGTACGTAGCCATTTAGCTCGTCATGAGCTGAAGTCTGGTCAGTCAGAACATCAGGTGTGATGCCGCGCCTGACCAGCTCGGGAAGCACATCAGCAGCATTCCCTAAGAGGGCAATAGAGAGCGCTTCTCCTTTTTTCCTGGCCTCCTCGGCCATTTTTAGAGCTTCGTCCAGACTATCGGTCATGGTATCCACGTATTTTGTTTCTAGACGACGCTGGATTCGAGCCGGGTCCACCTCTACCACGATAGCTACGCCTTCATTCATGGTGACCGCCAGAGGTTGAGCTCCACCCATTCCCCCCAACCCGGCCGTAACCACCAGTTTTCCCTTCAAAGTGCCGCCAAAGTGCTTTTTAGCCACAGCTGCCAGCGTCTCGTAAGTTCCCTGCAGAATACCCTGGGTGCCGATGTAAATCCAGCTTCCGGCGGTCATCTGACCGTACATGGTGAGTCCGAGAGCTTCCAGCCGACGGAATTCATCCCAGGTTGCCCATTTTGGCACAATCATAGCATTAGAAATCAGCACTCTTGGTGCTTCCGGGTGGGTTTTAAAAATGGCTACCGGCTTGCCTGATTGGACCAGCAGTGTTTCATCATTCTCCAACTTTTTCAGACTGTTGACGATGGCTTTAAAACATTCCCAGTTGCGGGCGGCCTTGCCCGTTCCACCGTAGACAATTAATTCCTGCGGTTTTTCCGCTACTTGTGGATCCAGATTATTCATCAACATTCGCAGGGCACCTTCCTGCGACCAGCCTTTGGTATGAAGTTTACTGCCTCTTGGAGCCCGCACTGGCTTATAAACGAACTTTTCTTCCTTACTCATGAGACACCTCCCCCATGGGCTTGTAATATTTTTCTGGCTTCAGAAAAATTATCAATCCTGGCCAGAGTTTTTTCTTTACCCATAAATTCCAGAACATCAAAAATCCCGGGACTGACCGATTTACCTACCAGCAGAACACGAAGAGGATGAATAAGGGCCGCGGCTTTAACACCTTCTTTCTCCGCTCTTTCTCTAAGCACTCGCTCTGTTTCTGCGGCCGTGAAGTTTTCCAGTGCCTGAAAATCCTTCTTCAAAATTGGCAGCAGTTGCTCCAGGCGATTATCTGATAAATATTTTTTCACGGCCTCTGGGTCATAATTAATTTTATCTGAAATAAAAGGACGAAGCATCTCTTTCAGGTCCACCAGCGTTCGGCAGCGAGAACGAATCAGAATTACCAGTTTTTCAAACCAATCTTTTTTATCTTTCAGAAACTCTTCCCGCCAGAGTCTTTCCCGTTCCAGCCAGGGCCGAAGTTGGGAAATTAACTCGTTTACAGGCAGCTCATTAATCAACCGGCTGTTGAGCCATTCCAGTTTGGCCAGGTCAAACACTGGACTCCCCTTACTTATTCGCTCCAGAGAAAAATCCCGGACCATTTCTTCTATGGAATAAATCCTTTCTTCCGGACCAGGTGACCAGCTTAACTGAGCCATAAAATTAAAAAAGGCTAGAGGCAGGTAGCCCTTATCCCGGAAACTTAGAACCGAAGTGTCACCGTGTCTCTTGCTCAATTTTTTCCGGTCCGGTCCCAATATAAGCGGCAGATGGGCGAACCGGGGAACAGGAGCAGCAAAAGCTCGGTAAAGAAGGATCTGTTTAGGCGTGTTAGAGATATGGTCATCTCCGCGAATTACGTGGGTTATCCTGGTGTCAATATCATCCACTACCACTGAAAGATGATAGGTTGGTAGACCATCGCTGCGCAGTAAAACAAAATCCTCTATGTTCCTATTGTCCACAGAAATCGGTCCATGAACCAGGTCTTCATATTTTATCACACCTTCTGGCACCAGAAAACGAATGGCCGCCGGCCGTCCCTCGGCCAAAAGTTTTTCTTTTTCTTCCTGGCTTAGGTTGAGACAACGACGGTCGTATTTCCAGTGTTCCCCACGAGCTTGAGCTTCCTGCCTCCTTTGTTCAATTTCTTCTGGTGAACAAAAACAGTAATAGGCCAGCCCTTTCTCCACCAGCTGCCTGGCTCTCTCACGGTAAAGAGCAAACCTTTGTGACTGGTAGATAGGCCCTTCATCCCAATCCAGCCCTACCCAGCGGAGAGCCTCCAGAATGGAACGGCTCATTTCTTCCGAAGACCTGGCCAGGTCGGTGTCTTCAATTCTCAGGATAAAAGTGCCGTGATGGTGACGGGCAAACAACCAGTTAAATAAGGCTGTTCGTAGAGCACCCACATGTAAATGTCCCGTGGGACTGGGAGCAAACCTTACTCTAACCATAGAAAACTCTCACTTTCAACTTCAGGCTAAAATATAGCACACTCAAACTGGTTAAGCAAAAATGCTGTTTTCTGAGAAAGAATTAAATTTTGTCTCGTTAAATTATAAAAGAAAAATCACGAAAGAAAAAAAGTTGACTCTGTGGTTCAATTTTATTAAATTATGACTGAGAAAAGGCTAAGGTTAGCGGAGGCAAAGGGATTAGTATCCCGGTAAAAATGCATCAGATAAACATTCTTGTATATGTAAAACAAGTTGACCAGGCACTTCGGGTTATCCGGGTCAGCGAAAAAGAATGCCAGCCCATCATTATTCATGCCCCAGAAGAAATCCCTTCGGTACTGGAAAATAAAGACGTTTGGGCCTTAATAGTGGATGCGGAATTTGCCCATTATGAAACCTGGAAAGATTTTCTTCAGCCAGAATCTTCGGTTATCATTTTAGGACAGAATGAAGCAGAAACCTTCCAGGCTTTTCTCACCTGGCCAGTAGAGTTTCACCTGGACTTTATCATTGAAAAAGACGGGCATTCTCTGGAACCAATCTTGAGCCAGGTTTTGAAAAGAGGCATTTATCTTGCTCGGTTAAAAAAAGAATGGTCTCAACTCCGCCAGTCAGTTAATCTGAATACCATTAACACCCGACACCTGTTCAGCGAAATTGCTGAAATCAAACATCTGATCAATGAAAATTACATCCAGGAGCTGGAAAAAAGAATATCTATTGAAACCCGCTACGTCTGGTTTCAGAAAGAACGACAGAAGATAGAAAACATCATCAGGAAGATTTATTCCGCCAACGATGTCAGTAGCCTCCTGAGCATCATTCCGGACATTAAAGAACTGCTTCAGGCTCAGGGGATGACCATTTATATCATTGAAGAAAACGAAGCCCTGGGTAAATTCCTCAAACCCATTATCTGGGACGATTCTTTTATCAACCACCCAGAAACTTTCAAGTACGTGGCCAGGCTTGAGGCTCCGGACTTTGCCGCGGCTGTAGCCCGCTTTGGCCAGGAAGTCAACATCAGTGACCTAACTTATGATAAACGCTACTCACCACGTTACCAGAACAACCTGAAAAGTCCGCTGAAAAGCATTTTGGCTGTGCCCATCATTCATGAGGGAGAGACCATTGGCGTAATAGAACTTTACAACAAACTAATTATGGGGCACCCTTCCTCAGAAGGCTTTTCCAAAGATGACCAGCATATCCTGCGTAATATTTCTGAGCACCTGGCCATTGCCATGACCAAACTCAACCTCATCCAGTATGACGCTCTTACCGGGTTGTTACGTGGAGAAGCTTTCTTTGATAAGGTATTACAAAAAATCAATTCTATGAGCAAGAGAAAGCGAGAAGAAGGTTCTTTTGCTCTCGTTATGGGCGATGTGGATTGGTTCAAGAATTACAATGACCGTAATGGCCACGAGGCCGGTAACCGTCTGTTGCAAGAATTAGCCACAGTGCTAAAACAATCTGTGCGCGAAGATGATCTTATTTGTCGTTATGGGGGTGAGGAGTTCCTCTTTTTTCTCAGCGGTGTGAGCAGCCTGGAAGAAGCCTGTCAGCTAACGGAGAGAATCAGAAAAAACGTGGAAGAACATTACTTTCCTCTTGAAGAATTCCAGCCCCGCAACAACCTGACTATGTCTTTTGGTGTCACCATTTTCCCTCGGAAACGACTGGCCAGCAATGAACAGCTAACTAAAGAAGACCTTAAGCATCTGGTGCATGAATCAGACCTGGCTCTGGCCGAAGCCAAAGGCAAACAAACCTGGCGGCTACCGCCCTCCGATTTGCAGAACAGATCACTTACTAAAAATATGGTGGTGGCTTATTCCAGGGACTGGGAAAAGCCAAACCAGATAACACTAGCCATTTCTACGCAGGAAAAGCTTTACCGCGAAAAAAGGCACTTTAAGAGATATTATAATGCTACCCTCCTGCTTTACCGGGAAAACGGAGAACTTAAAGTCAGCAAGACCATTAACCTCAGTCTCGGCGGTGTTAAATTCATTTCCGAAAAACCTTATCCCTCAAATCTGCCCTTAGAATTAGTGCTTATTCTTGGCAAGAGAGCTCATCCGCTGAAAAGTCAGGTAGTCTATTCTGAAAGAATTGGTAACGATTCTCCCCATTTTTATACTGGCCTGAAATTTACTTCTCTTACCTCTGAAGATTTCAAGGTTCTAGAAAATTACTTAGAACAGATTCAGAAAGAAGCTCAAAATTGAGTTAAAGCAATTAATTCCCTTTAGCCGCCATACCGAAATTAAGCTTCGAGCTCTTTCTTTATGGCCGCATAATAAAGGTTCTCCGGGGTAGTCCTGTTCTTAAAGGCTACCAGAAGGGAAATGACTTCCTTTTTGAAATAATCCAGATCCTGGCCTGTTCCCCAGTTCTGCACCCGGAGCAATTCGGCCAGGTCTTCTATGGTATGCCGGTTAATGAGGTCCTGAGTAATAGCCGGAAAACGAAACCCCTCTTTTTCCACTAGAAGCAAAATTCTCTGTAAATATCTTCGGAGGGTTTCTTGATAACGGACGATTTCTTGTTTGAGAAAAAACTCTTCTTTTTTATTCTTTATGAAGGAAAGCTTAAAGCTGAGTTTTTTGGCCTCTTCTATCGTAGACTTTAATCTATTGAGTAAATCGCCAGCTTCCAAAATAATCTTGCTTTCTTTCTGGTAATAGCCAATTTCACCGGACCCGTTGGCCTGTTCCTCATGGTAATAGGGCTCAAGCAGTTCCCGGCCCGTTTTTCTCTGGCTTAAAAATTCTTTTTTCTCCCCTGCGGCTTCCTTAAGCTCGGCTTCAGATCCAGTGGTAGAAACCATTTTTTCAATTAATCCTCTTTTGATTTCTTTTGCTAATTTATCTTCGAGGAAGGTTTCTTTGGGCTTATCTGGCTCTGTTTCTTTAATTCCTTTTTCTTCTTTTTCTAACAGGGACCCAGCTAACTCCGATCCTTCCTGAGCCTGGACATCATCTGGTGAAAGAAGTTCTTCCGTATATGATTTTTGTTCTAAGGTAAGAAGCTCTTTAATCTTTTTTAGCTTCTCTAGCTCTGGCGAAAGGTCCATAAAATAAGGTACTTCCTGCTTTTCAGCCAGAAGGCTAGTTTTCAAGCCGAACCTTTCTTCCAGTCTCCGGCTGACCAGCCCAGCCTGTTCCTGCGATTTTTTCCGGATTTCTTCCAGTTTCTCCTCAAGGTCGTGTAAAATTTTGATATCCTCGGCTGTATCTCTGGCCAACTTTTCAATTTCAACCTGGCGGTTAATTATTCTCTGCAGACAATCGTTTATCCGGGCTAGAAGGCTGTTTCCTTCTTCCTCAAGCTGTCCCCAATTTCTGGCATATTCTTCCAGCGTGCTCCATTCTTTTTTCACTTCTTCTTCTATCCGGGCCAGCTGTTGCCTGGCCAGTTCTCTTTCCTTCTGAATTTTTTCATCCAGGGCTTTCTCAATTTCTTCTCTCTGACGTCGCAAGTAGTTTTCCAGTTGCCCTTCTATTTCTTGGATAATAGAAAATGGTTTTTTTTCAGCGTAACTGTTATCGTCCACTGCCCGCTCCTTTGACCCTGGCAATTTTATTTTAATTTCAATCATTTTCGGGTGTCAAGCTAAATTAAGGTGATAATAGGCATGATATAATTCTGTCCCTGGGATTATCATGATTAACCTCAAGGGGTGATTCACCTGGCGATTTTTCACCCCCCTTTAAATTTTTTCTTGCTCTTTGGCTCCAGATGTTGTATACAATTTATCAAGATGGGTAACAACATAGGCAACGGGCTTAATAATAATCACCTTCGGGTTTTAATTGTCGACCCAGAAGAAAAATTTCGGGCTCAGCTTTCGTCCTGGATAAAAAGAAATCACCAGGAAGTTTTTACTACGAGTAAACTAAGCGACTGGCTAAAAAATAAATCTCTTAAGGACTACATCCTCGTCTTAACCGTTTCTCGTTTAGACAGCCGGAAAATTGAGCAGCTCCGCCAGCTAAAGATGTCTTTCCCCCGTCTAGCCATCATTCTGCTCACTGCCACCATTAATGAAAATCAGCATCTTTATCTGCTGGAAGGCGAGATTGTGGATTTCATCTGCCCGAGAAATAATTTCTTGGCCATTTACTCCGCAGTCCGAGCGGAGTTGAACCGATGCTACCTGAAAAAAGAAAATGAAAACTACTTGAAGAATCTGACCAAGCTGAAGCTGGAGCATTCCAGAAATATACGCAAGCTTCTGAAGCTCGAAGAAATATACGATACCACCGTAGAAAACCTGATGACCGCTCTGGACCTTCGGGATGTAGAAACCTTTGGTCATTCCAGAACAGTTTCCAAATACAGTCAGGTTCTGGCGGAACTTCTGGGTATCAGAAACCAGAATACCCTGGATAACATTCGCAAAGGTGCTCTTCTTCATGATATCGGTAAGATTGCCATTCCTGATTCTATCCTGAAAAAGCCCGGTGCCTTAAGCCCGGAAGAATGGGAGAAAATAAAACTCCACCCTACACTGGGCTTCGGCCTGATTAAAGAAATGAAGCTGCTAAAAGAGGTCGGTAACATCATTCTTTATCATCACGAAAAATACGACGGGTCAGGATATCCCAAAGGCTTAAAAAAAGATGAAATTCCTATCGAAGCTAGGATTTTTGCCTTAGCTGATGCCCTTGATGCCATAACCTCTCACCGACCCTACCGACCAGAAAAAGATTTTGCCGCTGCCCGGGAAGAAATCATCAAACATTCCGGTCAACAGTTTGACCCTGAAGTGGTAGAAGTTTTTTGTTCCCTTGAGCTGGAACACTGGGAGAAAATCCGCTATGAATCCACCAAACTTCTGCCCTCCTTTGAAGATTACCAGAAGATGCTAAAACACCGCGAAAATATGTCTAATTGAATCTTTTTCTTTCCTTCTTTATTTTCTTCTCAGACAAACGGCGCGAAAAAAACCGGCATAATCTTTTAATACTTCAGCTTCCTGCCAGTTTTCTCCAGCAAGTTCTAAGACTACTTCTGCTTGGGAAGAGCCAACTTCTATTAAAAGATAGGCAGACCGCTTAAGACAGCGCGGGGCTTGCATGATTAGCTTTTTTATTATTTCCAAGCCTGTGGGGCCAGCCACAAGTGCTTTTCTGGGCTCAAAATCACGTACTGACCTGTCCAGCATCGGCCACTCTTCTTCAGAAATGTAAGGCGGGTTGCTGACAATTAAATCAAATTTCTTTCTCCGCCGAATAAAATAATTAAGTAAATTGCTTTTAACAAAATAAATATTTTTGACTTTGTTGCGGGCTGCATTTTCTCTGGCTATCTTTAAAGCGCGCAGACTCAGGTCACAGGCTGTAATCCTGGCTTCCGGCCATTCCCGGCCGAGAGCTACGGCTATATTGCCACATCCTGTACCAACATCCAGAACCTGTGGCCGCTCAGGTAATTTTAAAGACAGGGCTTTTTCGACGAGAATTTCTGTTTCTGGCCTGGGAATAAGAACCTGACGGTTAACCTTGAATTCCAGGCTCCAGAATTCTTTCTTTCCAGCTAGATAGGCCATCGGCCAGCTTTCTTTCCTTTTTTTCAGCAGAGCAAGAACTTTTTTCCAGACTCCCCGCCTAACAGGCTGGCCAAGGTTCTTAAAAAAACTGTTCTCATCGAGACCTAAAGCCAGTTGAAGGAGCAGCCTGGCTTCCACAAAAGGACAGGAAGAAAATCTAAGCTGAGCAGCCAGCCATCGAAAAAGTGTTTCTAAAGTCTCTGATGGATTTTTTTTATAATTCTTATAATTCAATGGCCTGATTAACAGAGTTAGGGTTTCTGTCTTCTTCCAGAGCTTTGGTCTGAAAATAAACAATAAGCTTTTCAATCAGCTCATCAAGCTCGCCATCCAGAATGCCATCAATGTTGTAAAAATTCTCATTCAATCTGTGGTCAGTAACTCTTGACTGAGGGAAATTATAAGTTCTGATTTTTTCGCTTCGTTCCCCCGTTCCCACCTGCTTTCTTCTATCCTGTGAAATCTTGCTCTGCTGTTCCTGCCGGGCCATATCTAGAAGCCTAGTCCTGAGTATTTTTAAAGCTTTCTCTTTGTTACGGTGCTGGGATTTTTCGTCCTGACAGGAAACGACCAGGCCTGAAGGCTTATGAGTGATTCTAATGGCAGTGTAATTACGATTGACATTCTGTCCCCCCGGACCTGAAGCTCCAAAAGCTTCTATCTTAAGGTCTTTAGGATCAATCTTCAGGTCTATTTCCTCAGCTTCGGGCAGGACAGCTACCGTCGCTGTTGAGGTATGAATACGTCCAGAAGCCTCGGTTTTTGGTACCCGCTGCACCCGGTGGACACCACTTTCATACTTAAGGAATGAATAAACCTTTTTTCCCTGAATATTAAGGATAGCTTCCTTAATCCCTCCGATAGGAGAATAACTTGCATCCATTAACTCCCACTTCCAACCCTTATGCTCAGCGTACCGAGTGTACATTCTGAGTAAGTCCTGGGCAAAAAGAGAAGCCTCATCTCCCCCTGCTCCAGCCCTTATTTCCAGGATTACATTTTTTTCATCGTTTGGGTCTTTGGGCAAGAGCATTCTTTTGAGCTCTTTTTCCAGTTCTTCTTTCAACTCCTTGAGCCGAATGAGCTCTTTTTCCGCCAGGTCTTTTAACTCCTGGTCCACCTGGGGTTCATTCAGCAGGGCGCGGGATTCATCAAGCTCTTTCAGAACCTTTTTGTATTCCTCATACTTTTTGACCAGAGGTTCCAGCTCAGCCCGTTCACGGGCTAAATCTTTAATTTTCTGAGGATTAGAGGAAATATTGGGATCAGAAAGCAGAGCCGTAATCTGGTTATATTTTTCTTCTACGGCTTTTAATTCCTGAAGCATATGGCTTATTTTTTAGTCTTAGCCGCATATTTTTTCCTGAATTTTTCCACCCGACCGGCGGTGTCAACTATTTTCTGTTTACCGGTAAAGAAAGGATGGCATTGAGAACAGATTTCCACCCTGATTTCTTTTTTGGTGGACCTGGTTTTAAAAGTGTTGCCACAGGCGCAGATAACCGTGCATTCTTGATATTCTGGATGAATTCCTTTTTTCATAATCTTCTCTCCTCTTCCAGATGGTTGATTATAGCAGTTTTTTGCTCTTCAGTAAAGGATGCCCTGTTCCTGGCATTTTTTCCGGAAAAGTTCCAGCTCCAGGCTAAACTTGGCTGTCTTTTCCACGTGGCGGGCAATTTCCCTGTAAACCTTTGAATCTACATATTCTTTCAGAACATCACTAAGGGGGAAAACCTGTTCTTCGGCTTTCCATTCATAGACCTGCCCCTCTTCGTCTCTCAAACAGCCAAGATAAACAGCCCAGGCCAGCTGACGGAATGGTAGATGACTGAACTGCCGTCGGATGGCTTTAACCTCACCTTCCTTAACCGGGTTGACAAAGTAAAAATAACGAGAAAAAAGCAGGGCATTATGAAAATAAGCCGGAAAAGCTACCAGCGCATCCAGATGGATTAATTTAGACAGATGGAGAAAAATCTCCATAATTTTCTTGGACAAACTTAAACCAGGTTTAACCTGACCTGGGAGAGGTGGGTGCTTTTCATCAAAACTCTTTCTCGGATTTTGTAGAGTTAACCATTCAAACAACAGGCAATGCTGAACCGGTATCCGGTAACCGTGTTTTTCCGGTGCTCTGAATTTTACTTTACTTTCCTTTATTTTGAGGTCGACAATGATTTTCTCCGGTATTTCCTCCTGCCAGTAAATCAGCAGCCTTTGAGCTGGATAATCAGAATTATCTAGACGGTACTTAATCGGCCAGAGGTCCCTTTTCTTGGCTTCTCGAAAAAAACTTTTTTTGGCCAGAAGGGCCATGATTTCCTTAAGGGTGTATCTGCCCAAAAATAAAAGCGAGCCACGAGCTAACCCCAAATCAAAAAGGACTTCATCTTCTTTGAGGTCAAGGTCTTCTGACCAGAATGGCTGAATTTTTTTATCTTCTTTTGTCATGGGAATTTCCCTTTAACTGCTAAATTATTCTAAACAATTTTGCTTAATTACTCAATCTGTTGGTCTTCTTCTTTTTCCTCCCGACTTTCAGTTTCTTTTTTGATTAC
>JACIYK010000229.1 GCA_014359965.1 Candidatus Aminicenantota bacterium | reverse complement strand
ACTGCAACTTTTATGCCAGCTAAGAAGGGTATTTTTTTCAATGTAATATATTCTTTTTAACACCAAATGTAAAATTTATTTACAAAAAAATTTATTTAGTATTAAAATTTTTATCTACGCTTTAAGTTCATTTTATATTATCTTAATCCTGGCCGGGATTTCAACTGGAATTTTCTGACGGCTTTTAAATGTTCTTCAAAAGATTTGTTGAACACATGAGTGCCATCATTCCTGGCGACAAAATAAAGATAGTCAACACTGGCCGGGCGCAGGGCAGCTAATAGGGAATCTTTTCCTGGGTTACAAATAGGACCCGGAGGTAATCCCCGGTACAGGTAGGTGTTGTAGGGTGAGTTCAAATTCTTATCCCGGGATCTGATGTTTCCATCGTATCTGTTTTCCAGCTTAAGTGCGTAGATAATAGTTGGGTCACAATCAAGTTTCATCCCTAACTTCAGCCGGTTATGGAAGACGGCCGAGACAAGTGGCTTTTCTTCTGGAACAGCGGTTTCCTTTTCTATCAAAGAAGCCAGGATGACAATGTCTCTAAGTTTAAACCCTGAATTTTTAATGCTATCAACTTCTTTCTCCAGAAAGCTTTTTTTAAATTGGTCGACCATGCTTTTGACCATCTCTTCGGCCTTAATTTCCCGGGGAAAATGATAGGTTTCAGGGAAAAGATAGCCTTCAAGATTTCTGGCTTCTGGGTCAAGGTCAGCAATCAATTCTGTTTTCTGGCAGGCTTCTTCAAAAGAACCCTGGTAAGGATATTTTTTTTCTATGAGCAAAGCTTCAATTTCTTTAAAAGTCAAACCCTCAGGTATGGTAATCAGATGAAGCAAGATATTGCCCTTGATGAGGTCATTAAGGATTTTTCGCGGCTTTGCGGGAAGATGGAATTCATATTCACCGGCCTTCAAATAGGCAGGAGAATAAAAAATTGCGTAACCCCCATGAAAGGCGAAAGCGCTTTTTATCAGACCCTCTTCTTTCAACTGGCTAGCAATTTTTTTAGGGCTGGCGCCTTTTTTAATCAGAGTAACAACCTTTTCTCTCTTAGACCCAAAGGGACTATCCAGAAATATGGAAACATAAAAAGTTAAACACAAGATTATTATTAACAACAAAATAATAGCAGATTTAAATAACTTATTGAGAAAACCCAGCATCGTATCTTTTTTTTTCCAGATAAGCTTCCAGTATGATAACCGCAGCTATCTGATCTTCTCTATGTTTTTTCTCTTTAAAGGAGCCTTTGAAGCCTTCCATCTTTTTTAGGGCTTCTCTAGTAGTCAATCTTTCGTCCCAGAGGATAACCTTTTTCCCCGTGATTTTTTCCAGCCAGCTGGCAAATTCGCGGCTGAGGTCAGCCCGGGAGCCTTCCGACCCGTCCATTCTAAGGGGGAAGCCAACCACTATCTCTTCAATTTGTTTTTCTTGAACAAGTCTTTGGAAAAATTCGGCATTTTCGGCTTGGTCCTCTTTCAGGGTGTAATGGCCAAAAGGCTGAGCTGTAATTTGAAGTGGGTCACTAAGTGCCAGCCCGAGATGACGATCCCCATAATCAATGCCTAAAACTCTGGACATATTTCAGAACCTTTCTACGCAGAATTTTTTGTGTTGGAAGCGCTCTAAGGCTAATTCAATCAATCTGTCCAGCAGTGCTGGAAAACTCATGCCCGAAACTTCCCAGAGTCTCGGGTACATACTTATTTCTGTAAAGCCAGGCATGGTGTTAATCTCGTTGATATAAACCTGGCCTGTTTCTCTTTCCAGGAAAAAATCCACCCGGGCGAGGCCGCAGGCATCTATGGCTTTAAAGGCAACAACAGCCAGGTGCTGAATTTCTTTTGTTTTTTCGGCCGGTAGTTCCACAGGTATTTTGAACCTGGTTTTGCCTTCCAGGTACTTGTCGGCGTAGTCGTAGAATTCACGGTAAGGAATTACTTCTCCCGGCAAAGAGGCCATTGGTTCCTCGTTGCCCAGAACACTGCATTCTATTTCTCGGCCGTTGATTCCCTTTTCCACGAGTATTTTGCGATCATAGCGAAAAGCCAGTTCTATAGCTTTGGCTAAATGTTTCCTGTTTTTTACCTTAGAAATGCCGACTGATGAGCCAAGGTTAGCCGGTTTGACAAAAACGGGAAATTCCAACCTGGAAATAATTTCCTTTTCCATTTGTTTTGTGTTTTTTATCCAGTCTCTTTCCTGGATAACAACAAACGGTACTACTGGCAAATTTATGGCAGAGAGGACATGTTTGAAAACGGCTTTATCCATACCCACAGCCGAAGCCAGAATGCCGGATCCCACGTAAGGTACCCCGGCCATTTCTAAAAGGCCTTGAATGGTTCCGTCTTCTCCAAATGGTCCGTGAAGGACCGGGAAATAGACATCAGCTTCGAGTTCAGGTTGACCCTTAAATTTATTCCATGGAAGGAACGGATAAAAGGGGCTGGTTTTTAGTTCGCGGGCCGGAGCGTGGGGTGAACTAACGATTTTCCAGAGCCCGTCCTTGTTGATGTACACAGAAAGGACCCGATATCTGTCCTTGTTTAAATTATTATAGATGGACCGGGCGGAGAGGATAGAAATTTCGTGCTCAGCTGATCGACCGCCAAAAAGGAGTGCCACCTTAAACTTTTTTTTCATTGCAAAAAATTTTAACTGATTTCTGGGGAAAAAGAAAGATTGCGAGTAGCTAGCCAGTAGCTGCCAACCTTTTAGCATTCCAGAAAAATATTGTTGACATGCTTGAAAAATCAAAATTATAATAGAGCAAGGGTGGAATTAAATCGCCAAGAGGTGCCAAGATGAAAAAATTCGTTTTAAATTTCGGGAGGGATTGTTTAAATCACTTTCTGATTTTGTCAATTCTGGTTTTATCATTCAGTTTGTGGGCACAAGAAAACCAGGTGCGAAAACCTAAGATATTTGCCGAAGAATATTCGTTGATTTCTGAATCAGATATGTACTGTACTTTTTTGGTCTGGCAGGGAAAATTTCCAGATTTAAGAATAATTGGTTCTGAGCGAGAAAACGAGAGAGCCATGATGGTAGATTCTGACACCTTCTATGTTAACAAGGGCCGAGAGGAAGGACTGGAAATTGGCCAGATGTTCTTAGCTCTGGAAATTGGTGACCCGGTGGGCAAACTTGGTTTTTTGTCTCAAAAGAAAGGTAAGATAAGGATAATTCGTCTTGAGGACCATGTAAGCATGGCCCGGGTGGAGAAGGCCTGTGGAGATATTAGGGTTGGGAATTATCTGATACCATTTGAGGAAATGGCCCCGGTTATTGGTAAAGACCTGGGATATGATAACAATCTCAAGCCAGGAGAAAGCTTGGAAGGTAAGATTATCTACCTGGACACGGATTTTAACATTGTGGCTTCTGGGCATTGGGCTATAATTAATCTTGGTCAGGACCAGGGGTTAAAGGTCGGACAGCAGATGACCATTTTTCGGCAGAAAAAACCCAA
>JACIYK010000228.1 GCA_014359965.1 Candidatus Aminicenantota bacterium | reverse complement strand
GTCAGAAGCTTTGAAGAGAAACTCCGTAACTGCTTCAAGTTATATTTTCCCCACCAGTGTTTTGTTGTTATGGCTGGTTTTTTCTCTAGCTTGTTGTCAAAAAAACAATGAATCAGGTCTCATCAGAGAAAATCTTTTATCAGTGGTCACAGCTGCCGAAAAAAAGGACATGGATGGGGTTCTTCGGATACTGGCAGAGGATTACCGGGATTTTGAAAACAGGGATGTTAAAGCTACGACTGAACTTCTGGAATTTTATTTTAGGCATTATTATGGCATAGTGATACATCTCCTGGAGATGGAAACTTTAATTAATCAGGATACAGCAGAAGTCCGGGCTGAAGTTTTATTTTCTTCCGGACCGCTGGAAACTTTACGGAAAAACCTAGGTCTAGTCGGTTCTTTTTTTCGATTTAAGTTTAAAATGTCCAAAGGAGTAAACGGCTGGAAAATAAAATATGCCGAGTGGTGGGAAGTAGAAGAAAATTCTCTTCTGCCTGGTTCAAAAACCATCCTGAAAAAATTATTTCCAGATTTATTTTAATTTGATTTAAAAGGAGTATAGAATGACGGAAAAAAAATCCAGAACCGAAGAGTTTAAGGTCAAAGGTTCGGAAATTATTGAGAAAATCCGAGAAATTATTAGAGAAGGTAACGCCCGTCGCATTATTTTCAAGACAGAAGAAGGCAAGGTTTTTATGGAAATTCCCTTAACCGTTGGAGTGGTAGGTACTCTTATTGCCCCTGTCTGGGCGGCTATCGGTGCCATAGCTGCCCTGGCTTCCAACCTGACTATTGTAGTAGAGAAGGAAGAAAATTCTTGATTTAAAACGTCGTCTTTGTTAAAGAAAACCACAGAAAATTTCTTTGAAAGCTAAGAGAAGGAGAAAAAAATGAGAAATAAGTCTTTCTTCTTTATGGTGTTTATGTTGCTCCTTCTATCCGGTTTTTCTCAGACCAGTAAAAAGCCGGCCAGAATTCAGAACACTCCACCTGAGGTAAGACTAAAAAGGTTTCAGCAGCACCTGGAAATGAAAGCTAGTTCACCTTTTAAACAGTTAAAATGGCAG
This sequence comes from Candidatus Aminicenantota bacterium, assembly GCA_014359965.1. Taxonomy (GTDB): domain Bacteria; phylum Acidobacteriota; class Aminicenantia; order Aminicenantales; family Saccharicenantaceae; genus Saccharicenans. The sequence goes on along the minus strand of JACIYK010000228.1, from coordinate 2,418 downwards.
TTTCTTGGACCGATTAACGTCAGCGGACGCTGCACGGATGTGGCAGTGGTGACGCCCAAAGGTAAAAACTATACTATTTACGTAGCTACTGCTTCCGGTGGCGTCTGGAAGACCGTTAATGAAGGAACAACCTGGGAGCCAATTTTTGACCAGGCGCTTTCCACTTCTATCGGAGACCTGGCTTTGGCGCCGTCCAACCCCGATATTATCTGGGTAGGTACAGGCGAGGCCAACATTTTTCGCAGTTCTCATCCTGGCTGTGGAGTTTATAAATCTACTAATGGGGGCCAAACCTGGCAACACATGGGGCTTACTGATACCAATACCATTGCTCGGATACTCATTCACCCAGCTAACCCGAACATAGTTTATGTAGCGGCTTCCGGACACGAATGGACTTTCAACTCGGAACGGGGTGTCTACAAAACCGAAGATGGTGGAAAAACCTGGAAAAAAATTCTATACGTTAACGACCAGACTGGAGCCATTGACCTGGCCATGGACCCGAATAACCCTGATGTGCTGTATGCTGTTACCTGGCAGAGAGTAAGGAAAAAATGGAATGACCCGCGTAATGAACCGGTCTATAACGGTAGCGGTATCTGGAAAACCACTGATGGAGGGAAAACCTGGAAACAAATAAACAAAGGCTTGCCAGAGCCGCGTTTCCGTGGACGTATCGGTATAGATATCTGCCTTTCCAAGCCAAATGTTCTTTATGCCCTGGTAGACAACTATGAGATAGCCCGGGAACCGAGCGAAGAAGAAAAGATGGATGCTTACGGTTTACCGTCAACAGGCATAATAAAAGGAGCTACTGTTTATCGTTCTGATGATGGAGGAGATAACTGGCGCCTGGTGGCTCCTGTCACTGAGGAGATGAAAAAATATTTAGAACGGCACTCTGGCACTTACGGTTGGGTTTTTGGCCAGATAAGAGTTGACCCCACGAATCCAGAAAAAGTTTACATCATGGGTGTTCCGTTAAGTGTTTCTACTGATGGGGGAAAGACTTTTGTGGAATTATCCGGCGTTTCGCATGTTGACCACCACGGCCTGTGGGTTGACCCCGAGAACCCGAACTACCTGGTAAACGTAAATGACGGTGGTATTGAAATTTCTTACGACGGCGGCAAGACCTGGAAAAATTCCAGACTAACATTACCTGTCTGTCAGTTTTTTAACATCAATTATGACATGGATACTCCCTTCCATGTTTACGGTTCCATGCAGGATCACGGAAGTTTCCGGGCGGCCGTGGACCTCAGTCGCGGACGCGACCGTATTCGTCCGGTAGAGTTTGAACGCGCTCCTGGCGGAGAAGGCTCACACCATGCCATAGACCCTACTAACCCAAACATTGTTTATTCCTGTGGTTTTTATGGAAATTTAACCAGAACAGACCTGAGCAAATCCGGGCCAGAAAGAACTAAGTTAATAGTCCCGAGGGTTTATCCTGATGAACCAAGGCTTCGGGGACAATGGCTGGCGCATTTTATCCTTTCTCCCCACAACCCTAACATTATTTATCACGGCATGCAATACCTGTTTCGTTCCCTTGACCGTGGTGATACTTGGGAAAGGATAAGCCCTGACCTGACCTATTACCGTCCGGATGAGGTAGGTGATATTCCATACCATACTATAACTGCTATTTCGGAGTCGCCGCTCAAGTTTGGATTAATCTATGTAGGCACGGATGATGGACGCGTTTCGGTGACCAGAGATGGCGGCAAGACCTGGCAGGAAATAACGGCTGGCTTGCCTTATCAGAAATGGGTGTCCAGGCTTGTGGCCAGTCGGTATGAGATGGGCACTGTTTATCTTACCCAGCACGGAAGAGCGGATGATGATTTCACACCATACGTCTGGATGTCAAAGGATTTTGGCCGCACCTGGGTGAACATAGCCCAGGGCTTACCTCTTGGACCGGTAAATGTCATTAGAGAAGACCCAGTAGATAGAAATATCCTCTATGTCGGGACAGACCTTGGTGTATATATTTCGAAGGACCGAGGGAAAAGCTGGCAGGTGCTTGGCGGTAACCTGCCCTCAACCTACGTCCATGACCTCATTATCCATCCACGTGACAATATGATAGTCATTGCCACCCACGGTCGGGGAATGTGGGTCATGGATGCTGACCCGATTAACGAAAAACCCAAAAGAAGAGCCAGGTATTTCTACGATGAAGACTGAGGAGATAGCCACAAAAGAGGATTTAGGTTTTTGTAGTACAATTCAGGAAGACAATTAAGGCTTGAAATGGACCGGCGAAACTTTTTAAGTTATTTGACAGGTTTAGGTTTAACCCTAAAAAATGGTTGGTGGGCGCAAAAATTAAAGACAAAACCTGAGGCCAACTTTCCGGATGACCTGAGAGTTAAGCTGGAAAAGGTGAAACTGGCCATGCTGACC
>JACIYK010000227.1 GCA_014359965.1 Candidatus Aminicenantota bacterium | reverse complement strand
GCCAAAAGAAACAATGCCTCCCTGGGCCCAATAAGTGTTGGACCCCTCCAAACCAGAAGATTTTATGACCACGTTGACTTCAAAACCTTGGCGGGCAGCTTCCAGAGCAGCCGTGGCACCAGCCACACCACAACCTATTATTAAAAGGTCGGAATAAAATTCTTCGTCTTTTCTTAAAGACCTCATTTTCCTCATAAAAACTCCAGAGAAATGTCTGCCGACCGGAATGAATGAGTCAAAGCCCCAACTGATATGTAATCAACTCCTGTTAGAGCCAGACTTCTGACATTTTCCAGCCTGACTTTGCCGGATACTTCCAGCGGAACTCTTCTATCTACAAACGCTACGGCTGCCTTAATCTGTTCTGGGGCCATATTGTCCAGCATTATCCAGTCAGCTCCATTCTCCAGAGCTTCCCTTACTTCATCTAAAGAAGTGGTTTCAACTTCTATTTTTATCCCTTTCAGGCCTTTCTGCCCTAAATAAGCTCTGGCTTTTTTCAGAGCAGAAGCAATACCACCAGCAGCCCGGATATGGTTATCCTTAATAAGCATCATCTCTGAAAGATTAAGACGATGATTTTTCCCGCCACCCATACGCACCGCATATTTTTCCAGAATTCTCCAGCCCGGGGTGGTTTTTCTGGTATCAAGTATCTTAGCCCTCGTGCCTTCCACCGCCCGGACGAATTCCCTGGTCAGAGTAGCCACTCCACAAAGACGCTGTAAGAAATTCAGGGCTGTGCGTTCCGCTTTAAGAATAGAAGCAGCTGGTCCTTCAAGCTCAGCCAGTATCTCCCCTAACTTAAACTCCTGACCATCTTCCTTTCTTTTTACTGAGTTAACTCGGTTATCTACCCTGGTAAATACTCGTAAAGCTACATCTATCCCGGCCAGAACTCCGTCCTGCTTGGCCAGTATAACAGCTGAAGTCTGAACTTCATCAGGAATGATGGCCTCAGTGGTTATATCCCCGTCTGGCATGTCTTCCTGTAAGGCTAGGTCAATTAGATGATCAATTTTATCAAGATAAGCTAACAACTCTGGTTTCATCGGGAAGATTATAGAGGTTTAAAAAATTCAGGTCAACCAGACATTATCCCGGGTAACTATGAGCTTTTAGGATTAAGGTTTACCAGTCAAAAATTTCCCTTAAATTTTATAAATCTTCACCTTAACCTGAGGTGTTTTGTCGCCTTAGCTCTGGACTTCAAACCGGTTCTGGAAGCAATCTGGCCGAAAATTACTGGTTTTCCCGCTGGAGGTTCTCTTCCTGAACTAGAGAGAGCCAAGAAAGTATTAAAAAAATTTGTAGAAATGTCACGTGGTACCGCTAGACTGTGAGTTGAAGACGAAGGGATTGCATTCTAGTTATCTGACATAGTTTCTCGAAATCCAAGCAATATTCAGCAGCAAATTGATAGACCTATCCGGGCCATAATTTTGAATGCACGAGCTGTGGTTCGACTAAAAAACTAGCAGAAACAGACGAAGCCAAGCCCTAAGCTTCAGGTTCCGGTCTCTGGCCAAAACGATTCAGATGAACCACACTTTCCAGCTTTCTCTTGGGCACATGTAAGGTGCCGTGTTCGTCTTTCCAGTATTTAACCGAACCGGTAAACTCTTCCACCACCGGGTTTTCATCAGGGTAACCAAGAGCAATAACTGAATCAATGCGGTATCTATCTGGTATGGCTAAAATTTCCCTGACCATTTCTCGGTCTACGGAAATCAACCAACAACTTCCAAGCCCCTGAGCCAGGGCTGCTAGGATGATGTTTTCTGCCGCCGCACCCACGTCATATTCAAAACCCTTATCTCTGATCTCCTGGTTAACCAGAATTACTACGTAGGCCGTCGGTTCATGTCCTGGTTTTGGGTCTCCAGCGGGAGAAATATAAGCTGCCCACCTGAGACAGGGAAAAATTTTTCTTCTTACTTCCGCGTCTTTAACCAGAACAAACTCCAGAGGTTGGAGATTGGCTGCAGAAGGAGCCAGGCGTCCAGCCTCTGCTACTTTTAGTAAAACCCTATCGGGAATTTCTTCGGCTTTGAATTGTCTTATAGTCCTTCTCTTCCTTATTAATTGTAAAAAATCCTGCATGCTTTTCCCTCCTCATCAAATATTATATTTTTGAAGGTTCTGGAGCTTTAAGGGTAAATGTCAGGTTAGCCAGAATAAGCAGCACTCCCGCCACCAGGTACATTTTTCTCAGTCCCACTAGTTCCGAAACCCAGCCGTAGAAAATAGAGCCGAAGCCCATGCCTACGTCAAAAAGGGAATTATACAAACTGATAGCCAGTCCTTTGTTTTCCTGGCCCATAAAATCTATTAAATACGTGCTTAAAGCCGGAAAAATTAACCCCTGACCGAAACCTCCTACAAACCCGGCCAGCAAAAGCGCCGGAAAACTCTGCATGGAGGCTATAAGAAAAAGGTTGAGACCGATGACCAGGGCAGAAATAAAAACTATTTTTTTTCTCCCGTATTCATCTGAAAGACCACCAAGTTTAAAACGGGAAAGGATTGCCGCGGTGGAAAAAATGATAAAAAAAGGCCCAACCCGACCGAGGTTCAATGATTTTACCAGAAGCGGAATAAAGTAAATGACCGCCCCACGCACTGAACCATGGAAAACAGGCATGAAGCCAATGATTAATAAAACCAGCCCGGAATAATTTTTCCAGCGCTGCTGATTCTTTTCCACTGACACCACAATACTACGATCCTCTTTGGGCAGCTCACGGGTAACCATTATTAAAGCAAGCGAAACGAGTAGGAAAATAATACAGGCGTTGAACAGACCAGAAAAGCCAAACCGGAGGATTATCTCTTCGCCCAGAGATGGTCCCACGGCGTTAGCAATCAATCCTGCTACCCCAACAATACCAATAGACCTGGCCATGCTCTGAACGGGCGCTAGGTCGGTACACATGGTAATGGTAGCAGTCATGCTTATTCCCCAGCCAATACCTGTCAGAGCTCTTAGCCCCACCGGGAAAAAGCCGGCATCTTTTACTAGGTGAAACAATGGCACCGAGGCCAGAAGGATGAGAATACCAGCCATTGATATCCTTTTCCCACCCTTCCGGTCAATTACTGGACCAAAAAAAGGTCTGATCATGATAGCCGTCAGGCTATGAATACCCATAATCAGACCAACCTGGCTTTCCCTTGGAGAAAATTGCTTGAAAAAAAGCGGTAAAAGAAAAAGAAGACTAACAGATAAAAAGAGAAAAAAATAGGCACTGAGTCCGAGCACAAAATCTCGTGTCCACAGCACATTAGATCCAGAACGCCCTCGGCCAAACATAGTTTTGATATCTTTTAGTCAGTCAATTTTATTTTTTAAGTTTTATAAATAGCCTACTTTTCCCCATTTGTAAACACAAAATGCTGGCTGTAAGGGGTTAGGGGAAAATTAAGGGGATGATTGAAGGAGGGTATCATCGAACTCTGCCCAGCCAGCCAAACAGAGTTCAGATTTATTTTAACACAACTTGAACAGAATTCAACCTGATTTATAAGCCTGGCTCACACCTC
>JACIYK010000226.1 GCA_014359965.1 Candidatus Aminicenantota bacterium | reverse complement strand
TATCAGGTTTAGCAATTTGATTAGAACCACCTGATACGCCTGATGTGTCAATTTAAGTGTTTTCATACAAAATTACTCGCTTATAACATCTGCCATAAAAACTTAAGCTAGAGGTTGAAAATTATAAATAAATTCCTATGAATTTTCTAGTAATTTACTAATGTATAGTAATTAGCTAGGGATTTATTCAGGCTTTTAAAGCCAGGTTATTCAATTCCAGCCTTCTCATTCTAACTCACGCAGCCAGATGTTACGGAAACGAACGGGATGGCTGTGGTCCTGAAGCATCAGAGGAAGCTTGCTGGCGTGAGCTTTGTACGGGGGACGGGTTTTATGAGCTGTAGGGCCGGTTAGCTCAACGTTATCGTGAATCAGTATTCCATTGTGAAAAACAGTCATTCTGGCTGGCTCCAGAAGCTTTCCCTCGCTATCAAATTTTGGGGCGTGGAAAATTATGTCATAGGTCTGCCATTCACCAGGCTGACGGCAGGCATTAACCAGAGGAGGATACTGGCCGTAGATGGCGCCTGCCATGCCATCAGCATAAGTCTTGTTTTCGTATGAGTCCAGAACCTGAACTTCATAGAGCCCCATCAGGAAAACGCCGCTGTTACCCCGGTCCTGTCCTGAACCCTTGGGCGGGCGAGGAGTTGCCCATTCAATATGAAGCTGACAGCTGCCGAAGCCCATCTTGGTCTGGATATTGCCTGTGCCCGGCACGACTTCCATATAGTCGCCTTCAATTTTCCAGCGAGCAGGCTTGCCCTTGGAATCTACCCAGTTAAGCAGGTTTTTCCCGTCAAAAATCACTACGGCATCAGATGGTGGTGGGACAGGTGGAAGAGGGGGACCTGGTGTAACCACAGGTGGAAGCGGTCGTTTGGGGTCATGGATGGCCCACTGGGAAAGCGAGTCTTTCAGACTTTTTTGCCGAGCAAAGGAATGAAAGGATAAAGAAGAACACAGGATAAAGAAACAAATAACTAAAACCAGATATCTTCTAATTTTATCCATAACTTCCTCCTTCTTAGCTATCCGTGTTACCGCGGGAAATATTTTAACTTTTATTATGTTCAAAAACGTGACTTTAAATCACATGTCGGGAGCTGTCCAGGTTCTGAGGAAAAATCTGGAAAAGTCAAAACTGCTCTTAATTTTCATTTCTTTATTTTTTGCCACACCATTTTCTTTCCCACGAATATTTCTTAAATACCATCTGATTCTTCTTTTTGTTCTTGCTGCCTCTTTCGTTAGTTTTTTCCGTTAATTTCCTTTTGAGTTTTTTGTCCGTCTTAAACTGCTCCGGTTCTCTGCTTAATAAATTCGGTCATGACCAGCTCATTTGAACCTTCGTTTTCGAACTTTTCCTTAAAGTTCCCAACCTTGGCGGTATTCTTTGTGGAGATACTGATTAGCTTCAGGCACGTTGGTGAACTGGAAGTTTTCGCTATCCCATTTCAGCACCACATTGTCGTCTTTAAAGCGCAGGGCAATGTTGCCGAGCAGCATTAATTCTGTCAGCGGGCCGGAATAAGAGAAGTCAGTGGTTGATTTTTTACCTTCTTTAATAGCGGCAATCCATTCTTCGGCGATTCCTGGCGAGCGAGGGATGGTCTTTTCTGGCCGCTTATAGTCTCTCATGAGTTCGTCAGGGAGAAGACGCGGGTTTTCACCGTAGGTGCTGCAGACGAGCATGCCCTTATCGCCGACGAAAAGGCAGCCGCCGCCTTCATCTCCCAGACGGCGTCCGTTAGGCAGGACGAGTGGCCGCGGGGGCATCAGTCCGCCGTCATACCAGGTTAGTTTGACCGAGGGCATTCCCTCGCGTTCGGGGAATTCGTAGGTAACGATTTCTGCCAGCGGGTAGGAATCCTTGGTGTACTTTGTAGAGCTGGCTTGGATTCTTTTGGGGGCGCCAAGTTTTAGGGCCCAGAAAGGCTGGTCTATGAGATGAGCACCCATATCGCCAAGAGCCCCGGTGCCAAAATCCCACCAGCCGCGCCAGACAAACGGGCAATAGGCTGGATGATATGGCCGCCACTGAGCAGGTCCCAACCAGAGGTCCCAGGCTAAAGTTGGCGGACAGGAAGGAATTTCTTTGGGTGCTTCTATAGCTTGGGGCCAGATTGGCCGGTTGGTCCAGACGTGAACTTCGCGCACGGGGCCAATGGCGCCATCCCAGATCCATTCACAGATTAGACGAGCGCCTTCTTTGGCGTGGCCCTGATTGCCCATCTGCGTGACCACATTTCTCTTTGCGGCTTCAAGACGGAGCAGCCGGGCTTCCTTCACTGTGTGTGTCAGTGGTTTCTGGACAAACACATGCTTGCCCATCTTGATAGCCATCATGGCAATAACAGCGTGGGTGTGGTCGGGGGTGCTGACCGTGATGGCATCAAGCGATTTTTCTTTTTCCAGCATTTCCCGGAAATCGCGGTAGAGATGAGCTTTTTCATACTTGGCTTTGAATTCTGGTGGATGCTTGTCAGAGGTCAGGAATTTTTCCATCATAGTGGCATCAACGTCGCACAGAGCCACGATGTTTTCTGAGCTGACAGCCTGGACGTCAGAAAATCCTTTGCCGCCCACTCCGACACAGCCGATGTTAAGGGTATCGCTGGGTGCTTTTTTCTTTTTGTCCTTTTGAGCGCCGATGACATGGCGGGGGACAATCATCAGGCCGGCGGCTGAAGCAGCTGTTTTGCTTAAAAAATCGCGCCGGCTCAAGGGAGTTGAAAGTTTATTGCTTTTAAGTTCTTTTTCGCTCATGCTTACCTCCGTAATCCCTTGTTCATATTATCCTTAATACAAATAAAGAGTTAAGGTCAAGAAAAAAATTTTAAGGGAAATGTCCCGGCCTGCCTGAGTACGGATTATCTATCAAGATATGTTTGAGGCGAAAAAAGGAAAGGAGAAAAGGACGCTGTTTTCGCCTATACCGAAGGGAAAAAGTAAGAAGTGCTGACTGAAAAGGGCTTCTTTTTTTGACCCAGAAATATTTTCCCTTTCCCTGGTAGAGTCAGGTGGATTAAAATAATATCCTCTGGAAAACAGCGACCAAAATTTTAGGCTGGAGGTTTAATCATGGAAAAATTTAAGACAGCTTTTATGGTTCATGCACCTGATGCGGAAGTTTCAAAGCACAAATGCCAGATTGAGACAGGCATGTACCAGCTTTTCGTACAATTGGTTCGTAGCCAGCAGGAGGCTCTGGAAGCAGCCAGAAAGCTGGTGCTGGAAGAAGGTGTTCATTCTATTATTCTTTGTCCGGGGTTTACTTTTAAGGATGTGGCAGAAATTCAAGCGGCGGTGGAAGGGAAAGCAGCTATCTGTATGTCTCACAGCGATCCGCCCGGTTCCCGGATAACTGCTGCGGCCATGGAAAGGGCTGGCTGGTTCCGAAAATAAAAACTGGGGACACAAACTATATTTCCAATTTTCTATAACTTAAATCTATAACTTAAAAATGTTCCAGGTATTTTCTGATTTATGTATGAAATTCCTTCCGAGATATATGTCTCTTAATCTTATGATCTGAAAAAATTAGTTTTTGAAAGGGTTTGATTTTTGGGGCT
>JACIYK010000225.1 GCA_014359965.1 Candidatus Aminicenantota bacterium | reverse complement strand
CTCCAACACGATGTCCACCAATTTCCTTCAGTCCGGCATTTTTTATTTTGAAAACTTCACCTGATTGAACTCCAGCCGGAATTTTTAAAACTTCATAACCACCGTTGAGCAAGGGCACAGCTATTCTGGCTCCCAGGGCCGCTTGAGAGAAAGAAATAGGTATTTCGCAATACAGGTCACGGCCTTCCCGTTCAAAGAAATGATGTTTTTCCACACTGATGTGAACATAGAGATCACCCCTGGGCTGACCAGGGTCACCTGCCTCGCCTTCTCCGCTTATTCTCAACCTCGTTCCGTCATCCACTCCGGCTGGAATTTTGACTCTGAGTTCTTTTTTCGTTCTGACTTTACCCGTTCCCCGGCATTCTTCACATGGAGTGGAAATTATTTCTCCAGCGCCACCACAATGGGAGCAGGTCCTAGTAATGGTAAAAAATCCCTGCTGGTACCTTACTTGTCCGCGACCCCGACAGGTGGGGCAAACACTCTTCTGAGTCCCGGGCCGCAAACCAGAACCATGGCAAACCGGACAGTGATCATTTCTGGATAACTTAAGATTCTTCTCTGTTCCACTGGCTGCTTCTTCCAGACTGATGGAAATCTCTACCACCAGGTCACGACCCGCTCGTCCGCGGTAACGCCTGGAAACAGATTCCCCAAAGAAATCCGAGAAACTGAAACCGAAAAAGTTGCCCAAGATATCTTCAAAATCCTGGAAAATAGAGGAATCAAAACCACTGAAACCTTGATAACCTTGACCCTGTAATCCCTGATGGCCATAACGGTCGTAAATAGCCCTTTTTTCAGGGTCAATCAGCACACTATAAGCTTCCGCCGCTTCCTTAAACTTTTCCTCGGCTTCTTTATTCCCAGGATTGCGGTCCGGATGATATTTAAGGGCTGCTTGTCGATAAGCTTTTTTTATTTCTTCAGGCGTAGCTTGTCTGGAAACACCGAGGATTTCATAATAATCCTTTTTCATCATCCGGCTTCTTCACCTCCTTTTTCCACTTGTCTACAATCTCGTCTAACTGCTCTGGCAACAGACCGGCCGAAGGCTTAATTTCAATTTTCTGCTCCCGGCCGGTCCCTACATCTCTGGCCGATACTTTAAGTATACCATCAGCATCAATCTCAAAAGTGACGTCAATCTGCGGTACCCCCGCTGGAGCAGGGTCAATACCAACCAGTTCAAAGGTAGCCAGGGAAACGTTATCTTGAGCCCGGTCACTTTCGCCCTGAAGTACATGGATCCTGACCCTTCGCTGATTGTGTTCAACTGTGGTAAAAGCCATAGTTTTCCTAGCCGGAATGGTAGTGTTGCGCTCTATGATTTTTTGGAAACCACCGTTTTCCGTTTCTATGCCAAGAGAAAAAGGAGTTACGTCCAGAAGCAAAACCATGTCTTTTATTTCTCGGCTTAAAATAACAGCCTGCAAGGCTGCTCCCATAGCAACTATTTCATCTGGGTTTATGCGGACGGCTGGCGGGCGTCCAAAGAATTCCTGGACCATTTGTTTAACCAGCGGCATACGACTCTGACCACCGACCAGGATAACCTCGTCAATTTTTTCTTTCTTTACCCTGGCATCGTTAAGAGCCCGTTCACAGATTTGCAAGCTTCTTTCCACTAGGTCTCTGGTCAGGTTTTCAAAAAAACTGCGATTAACCCTTTTCCTAAGATGAAGCGATCCCGTATCTGTAGCACAGATGAAAGGCAGATTGATCTCAGTTTCAACGGCAAACGATAATTCCCTCTTGGCCTTTTCCGTTGCCTCCTTTATCCGCTGTAAGGCATATCTATCCTGGGAAAGGTCTATTCCGTGTTCTTTCTGGAACTCTTCCAGCAACCAGCCCATCAGGCGATTGTCAAAATCATCTCCGCCAAGAAAAGTATCTCCAGCTGTAGACAGCACATGGAAAACCCCATCTTGCAATTCCAGCACGGTGATGTCAAAGGTTCCACCACCCAGGTCATAAACAGCTATTAGACCGCTTTTTCTGTTGTTAAAACCGTAGGCCAAGCTGGCAGCCGTCGGCTCGTTAATAATTCTCAAAACATTCAAACCACAGATAGTAGCCGCATCTTTAGTGGCTTGCCTTTGATGGTCGTCAAAATAAGCCGGAACCGTAATAACCGCATCTTCAATTCTGGTCCCTAAAAAATTCTCTGCGCATTCTTTTAAATAATTAAGGATTAAGGCTGATATTTCCTGGGGAGTATATAATTTACCGGCGGCTTCTATCAGGATATCACCGTTGGCAGCTTCCACCAGTTTATAAGGCAGCCTGGATTTTAGATTTTTAATTTCCTGAGAATTGAATTTTCGACCGATTAATCGCTTGACCGAGTAAATAGTATTTTCTGGGTTGATGACAGCCTGGCGCCAAGCTGGCATGCCAACCAGGGACTGACCATCTGCAGTAAAAGAGACTACGGAAGGCGTGGTATTACTGCCTTCCAGATTTGGAATGATAGCCGGAGTATCTCCGTTAAGGTAAGCTACGCAGGAAAAGGTGGTTCCCAGGTCTATACCGATTACTTCGCCCATATTATTCAGATTTCTTCTTTGGCACCTTTACTCTTACCATAGTGGGACGTAGAAGTCTATTGCTAATTAAATACCCCTTTTGCAATTCCTCAACTATTTCCACATCCTCAACTTCATCTGATTCCTCAGAGGATAAAGCATGATGAAAATTTGGATCAAATTTTCTATCAGATACATCAATTTGCGTTACGCCATATTTGTTTAATAGCTTAAGAAGCATACGGTAAATAAGTTCCACCCCTTCTTTCAGGGTCTTACCGTCACTTTCATCAGCAATTTTAAGTGCCCTTTCAAAATTATCCAGGATGGGCAGCATTTCCTTCATGAACTCAGTCAGGGCAAACTGGTAATAATCTTCTTTTTCTTTTTCCAGTCTCTTGCGCAGGTTATCCACTTCAGCCAGGTTTCTCAGAAATTTATCCTTCAGCTCTTCCACAGCCGTCCGCAGCTGCTCCCGTTCTTCTTCACGGGACTTGAGCTCTCGTCTTAATTTCTCTATTATTTTATCCTTATCGTCTTCTTCCCTGGGCTTGACTTTAACGCTCAGCCCCTGGCCTTCCTCTTCTCTTTCCTGGTTCAGATATTCAACCTCTTCCTGCTCGGCCTCTTCATAAGGAGATTTCGGATCATCTTGAGTTTTGTCTTTTTCATCAGATTTTACTTCTTCTTTTTCCTTTTCTTTATCTTTTCTATGCTCAGTCATAGCTCAACTCCTTTTTCCATAGTAGAAATAGTCCAGGAAAGGTTGCGGGCAATTTTATCAACCAGGGGAATTATTTTTTCGTAAGGCAACCTCTTGGGTCCAATAATTCCAAGAGAGCCAAGGACCTGGCTTCTATTCCCGTAATGGGAAAGTACCAGGGAACAATCAGTTATCTCAGGTATATTCAGCTCTGAACCGATGACCACTTTTACCCTTTCCAGGCTGATTAGATCCGAAAGCAACTTAGCCAGCTGTGCTTTTTCTTCAAAATTCTGGAACAAAGACTTAAGTTTCTGCAGGTCAAAAAATTCCACCTTCTCCAGCAACCGGGCAGTCCCCT
>JACIYK010000224.1 GCA_014359965.1 Candidatus Aminicenantota bacterium | reverse complement strand
GATTCTTAAAAAAGAAAAGATAAAAAAAAGCAGAATGAGTAGATTGGGCTTGTTGTAAAATTTCAAAACTAGACTGAATCTTAGAGTTAACGAAGGTTTGATTTGAAAAACTTGCTGGCTTTCTAAAAGTGAGGGCCTTTCCAGCTAAGATAAAAATTTGAGGGAAGTATTTGTTCTGAGTTTTTTTGAAAAATAAAATCAAGCATAGTAAAGATCATAGTCATTGTTGAAGAAAAAATTATTTTGGACGTCTAAAAAAAATGGTATTTTATGTAAGGAAGGAGGCCAGATGAAAAAGACATTTTCCCTGTTTATGGTTCTAGTTTTTGCCTTGGCCATGGTCTATTCCTTAGGCCAGGCTCAGGCGAAAATTACAGGTGACTTATTCCCCGGCCTTAAGGCCAGAAACATCGGCCCGGCAAACATGAGCGGCCGGATTGGAGCCGTGGAAGCTGTGGCTTCTGACCCGCGTATTATCTATGTAGGTGGTGCAGCGGGTGGAGTCTGGAAATCAACCGATGGTGGCTTGACCTGGAAGCCGGTCTTTGATGACCAGCCTGTGGCTTCTATTGGCGCGATTGCTGTTTACCAAAAAAATCCGAGTCTAGTCTGGGTTGGGACTGGTGAGGCGGCCCCGAGAAATTCAGTCAGCATCGGGCGCGGTGTTTACCGTTCGCTGGATGGAGGTAAGACCTGGCAGTTGATGGGACTGGAGAAAACTGAAAAGATTTCAGACATCATCATCTACCCAGATAATCCTGAGGTCGTGCTGGTGGGAGCCCTCGGACCAACCTGGGGAGATAGTCCGGAAAGAGGAGTCTTTAAAACTACTGATGGCGGCCGGACCTGGAAAAAAGTACTTTATGTGAACGAGAAAACTGGTGTGGCTGATATGGCCATTGACCCGGCCAATCCCAACCACCTTATTGCCTGCTTGTGGGAACACCGGCGCTATCCCTGGTTTTTTAACTCTGGAGGTCCGGGCAGCGGAATTTACGTCAGCCATGACGGAGGAGATACCTGGGTTAGGTTGAGCGAAAAGAATGGCTTACCAGCTGGCGAACTTGGCCGTTGCGGTGTAGCTTTTGCAGTCAACAAACCTGAGGTAGTTTACGCTCTGGTTGAAGCCAAAAAGAACGGGCTTTATCGTTCTGATGATGGGGGAGAAACTTGGCGGCTGGTTAACAGCGATAATGACATTCATAACCGGCCTTTTTATTACAGCCGAATTTTTGTCAACCCGGTCAACGAAAACATGGTTTACCTCTGTCAGACCCAGCTTAGAGTTAGTGAAGATGGAGGAAAAACTTTTAGGCCTTTAACCCTTTTTAATCAGGCCCACTCAGATTTTCATGCCATGTGGATAAGCCCAGATGGTGAGACCCTGATTGTGGGCAACGATGGTGGAGTGGTAATAAGCCATAATCGGGGGCAAACCTGGCGCTTTGTAGAAAACCTGCCCCTGGCCCAGTACTATCACATCAATTTTGATTTACAGATTCCTTATAACCTCTACGGAGGGCTGCAGGATAACGGCACCTGGATTGGTCCAGCCTACGTGCTGCCTGAACGTGCCATCCAGTTTTATCATTGGAAAACCATCGGCGGTGGAGATGGGTTTGATGCTGCACCTGACCCGGAAAAGCCAGGTTGTGGTTACGGCATGTCCCAGGGCGGAAATCTTTTTTACTTTGATTTGAATCTGGGAACCACTAGGTCGGCTGTGCCCACGGAATCAGAGGTCAAACATAGGTTTAACTGGAATGCCGGTTTTGCTATTGATCCGTTTGAGCCTTCTACCATCTACCTGGGAAGCCAGTTTGTCCACAGAAGCCGGGATAAGGGAAGGACCTGGGAAATCATCTCTCCTGACCTGACTACTAACGACCCCGAGAAACAGAAACAGAAAGAAAGCGGTGGTTTGACGCTGGATGTTACTAACGCAGAAAATTATTGTACTATACTGAGTATTGCCCCCAGCCCGGTGAAACAGGGTGTTATCTGGGTAGGGACTGATGATGGCCTGATACATTTAACTAGAGATGGAGGAAAAACCTGGGAACTGGTTTCTAAAAATCTGACGGCTGGCAAAAAGCCGCTGGTGCCGGTCGGGGCAGCGGTTCCTCATATTAAAGCCTCGCATTTTGAAGCAGGAACAGCTTATGTAGTTTTTGATGACCATATGAGGTCAAATTTCACGCCCTATGTTTTTGTTACCCGCGATTTCGGCCAGACCTGGAAAAGCCTGGTCACACCAGAAATTGATGGCTATTGTCGGGCTATAGAAGAAGACCCGGTCAAAAAAGACCTGCTTTATCTGGGTACAGAGTTTGGCCTGTTTGTCAGCTTGAACGGCGGGCAGAGCTGGTTCAAGTGGACCAGCGGCCTTCCTACCTGCCCGGTTTATGATATTGCGGTCCATCCCGTTGAACATGACCTGATTGTTGCCACGCACGGCCGGGCTATTTACATCGTAGATGATATCTCTCCACTCAGAGAGCTTTCGGAAGAGATTCTGAAGAAAAAGTTGCATCTTTTTAAAGTCAACCCGGCCATTCAATTTATCACCGGCCGGACAAGTTCTTACATGAGCCCGGGAGATGGAGAGTTTAATGGTCAGAACAAGGCTATTGGTGCTTGCTTTACATATTATTTGATACCTTCGGAAAAGAAAGTTTCTGAGAATCAGTCAACCGAAATGTCTCCAGAAAGCCGGCTGATTTCCCAGTTTGCCAGGCAAGGAGGACAGGCACTGGCCATGCTTAGACAGATGTCAGGCAGTAGCGGGCGGGTGTCTATAACTATCCTGGACAGCCAGGGTCGAGTAATTAGACAGATGAACGGAACGGAAGAAAGGGGCGTGAACCGAGTTTACTGGAATTTCCGGGAAATTGAACCAGCACCGCTTTCTGATGAACCGGCCGCCCAGTCAAGAAGGAGCAGAACAGCCAGCCTTTTTGGTGGCAGGGGTGGTATAACAGTTCCTCCAGGAATTTATACTGTTAAAATAAAGTACGAGGACCAGGAAGTCAGCCAGAGCTTTGAAGTTAAGCCAGACCCCAGACTTAAAGTTGATGAAGCGGTGCTAAAGGCCAATTATGAAAAGGCTCGCCAGGCCCAGGAACTTTCTCGCCTGGCGCAAATGGTTAATTCGCGTCTCCAACAGACACAACGGGCTTTGCAGGCCGTAAGAGAGCTGGCCAGAGGGCAGAGAAACCAGAAGTTGGCCGAGGTGATGAAACAGATGGCTGAGGTGGAAAAGAAGGTTAAAGAGTTAATGGAGACAATGAATCCTACACCGCCTAAACAGGGATTAGCCGATACCTCAGAAGGGTTGATGTCCATAGTTAATTCAGCAGTCCGGGGAATTATCTCTGCCGGCTATGAACCAATTACTCAGCCGGTCCAGGTAAAATACGAGAAAGCCAAAGTTCGGTTGGCAGATTTTGTTAAAAAAGTGAATGAATTTTACGAAAAGGATGTTGCTGGTCTGAGCAGGTCGTTGTCAGAAGCAGGATTTAGTGTTCTACCCAGTTTACCTCCGATTAAGATGAATTGAACAGCACGGATAGGCAACCGAAACCATAGCTGCTTTTTAAGTTGGTTTGATGATAAGCAGGCAGGGGCGAGAGA
>JACIYK010000223.1 GCA_014359965.1 Candidatus Aminicenantota bacterium | reverse complement strand
AAACGGCTCATTATCTTCGCCCGAGATGAACATACAAGCTCAAGTGCCAGCTGGCTTTCTTTCTGTCTTTACTTCGGGGCTCATAGAAATGTTTGCCTTGATCTCATCTTTAAAGTAAATTAGACAGGTAAAATTATTATGTCAGTGACAATAGAGGGAATATCCGCCCCGGGCAAACTGAAATAAAAAATGAGCATTTTTTCTAAAGCTTTTGAAGTGGTGGCCGCCCAGCTGGGTATCGCGGTCGTTGGTTATTTTGTTTTCCGGGCCAGAATCCAGGATAAAGAAAGTGTCCTCAGGTTTCTGTCCACTCTGGGCATTGATTTAGCCCTGCCCTTTTTTTCTTTCAGCGTCATCCTCAAGAATTTCAACCCCCGGGCATTTCCTGATTGGTACATCTATCCTCTGTGGTGGCTGGCACTGACCTTGGGCCTGGGGCTTCTGTCGCTTTTGTTTACCCTCATATCCAGGAACGGCAAGGAGTTTTTTCTGTCCTTGTTTTTCCAGAACGGCATTTTCTTTCCGATGGCCGTGATGAGTGGCCTGTTCGGTTCTGATTCAGCCGAGGTGGCCATGTTGTTCATCTTCACGATGTTCTATCCCAGTTTTTTCTTCGTGATGATACCGGCTGTCCTGGGGGTGAAGCAGAAAGCCAGGTGGCAAAGAATCGTCAGTTCGGTCTTTATTGCCACGGTGCTGGCCGTGGTCATCAAGCTGGCTGGGGTGGATGGCTATCTACCCGGTTTTATCAAAGGAACTTTTCAGGCTATCGGCTCACTTTCTACTCCGATCATTTTTCTGATACTTGGCGGCAACATCTACCTGGACCTGGCTGAAACAAAAAAGTTTTATTGGGGGAAAGCTCTGTGGTTTGTGTTGCTTAAAAACATCATCTTCCCGTCTCTCGGACTGCTGGCCATCAAGCTTTTCCGGATTCCCCATCCACTCTCTTTAATCTTCATTTTGCAATGCGCGGTGCCGCCGTTAACGGCTGTGCCGATCCTGGTCGGTCGGGCCGGAGGAAATCGGGCTTATGTCAATCAGTTGTTTGTGGCCTCGGCTCTGGTATTCATGGTCAGCCTGCCGTTATTCCTCTTCATTTATCAGAAGCTCGGTTTTTGATTTCAGGCTGGTCTGAATTTAAGGAAAATTATTCAGCCAGGTTTTCTGTATTTATTTTTTTTCTGAAAACATTGAGGTGGCAGAAGCCGAAGTTTTTTAGCCTGGTAATTTTTCTTGACCCGAAGATGATTTAAGGGTAAAAAAAGAGGCAGAAATTCAGCCTGGAGGAGGGCTTATGAGCGAGAAAAGAGCTATCAACCGGAGAAAGTTCCTGGGGGCCGCGGCCGGAACCGTAGCCGGCATGCTAACACTTGGTGGTTATGTTCCTGGCTCGGCCCAGAATCAAAAAAGTGAAGAAAAATCAGGGGGGTTAATCATCCGAACTCTCGGCCGGACCGGTTATAAGATTCCTGTGGTGGGCATGGGAGTGATGAACGCCGATAACCCGGAGCTTGTCCACCGGGCTTATGAGCTTGGTATAAGACATTTTGACACTGCCTACAGCTATCAGCGTGGACGAAATGAAGAAATGGTTGGAAAAGTGCTGGTAGAAGAATTGAAGGCCCGGGATAAAGTCATCATTGCTACCAAGATTAACATCCGACCCCCGCAGAGAAGTCTTCCTGCTCAACAAATAAAAGATATGCACCGCCGGATGATTGACGAAAGTTTAACCCGTCTGCGTACTGATTACGTGGATATTCTTTATTCCCACGATGTTTCTGACCCGGAATGGTTAAAAAACCCAGCCTTGATAGAATCTCTCGTAGAAATTAAGGAGCAGAAGAAAGCGCGCTTCATCGGTTTTAGCACTCACCAGAATATGGATTCGGTGATTAAAACAGCCCTGGAACTTAAGGTTTACGACGTAATTCTTACCACTCTAAATTATTCCCTGTTTGATTACACCGATTATCTGAACACACTTAAGAAGGCAGCAGCTCAGGGCATAGGACTCATAGCCATGAAAACCCAGTGCCAGCAGCCCTGGTACCGGGAAGGTCAGCCATCAGAGTTAAGGCGTTTTTATGAAGGCCCAGTTCTGCATTCCGCCCTTTTAAAATGGGTTCTCCGGCATGAATTTATCACCTGTGCTGTTCCCGGCTTTACCACCTTTGACCAGCTCAACGAAGACATCAGAGTGATGAACAGTCTGGATTACACAGACGAAGAAAAGAAATTCCTGGAAGACAAAATGGTAAAAACGCAGATGGCCGCGGTTTGCCGGCTGTGCGGCCAATGTGTATCCACCTGTCCGGCCCGGCTCAACCTCCCCGACCTTTTGCGCGTCCATATGTATGCCTCAGCTTATGGCAACTTGCTTCAGGCACGAGAGACTCTGGAAGAACTGGGTGGCAAAAAGGCCATGGCTGCCTGTGAGAATTGTTCTGCCTGTACGGCCAGGTGTGCCAGGGGAGTGAACATCGGCCGCCGATTGGAAGAGTTAAAAGCCTGGTTGGTTTAACATAACTTTAAAAAATTAATTTTTAGTCCAGGAAAAGACAAAAGAGTCAGTCATGATGAAAATTAAAATTAGCAAGAAATGGGTTAATGATTCAGCGGTGGAAAGGGGGGTGGGCAAGAGTATTTCTTCCGGTCTGCTGCTTTCCGGGGTTATTTTCAGCCTGGTTTTTGCTGCCGGAATTGTTCTTGCCCAGCACCTCGGCCGGGATTTTACTCCCCGGCCCAAGCCAGAGATAAAGCAACCAGAAAGCAAAAAGGTAGTCATCGGTTATTACCCGAGTTTTAAAAGAGAAGACCAGGACCATAACTTCATTGATTATGACAGCCTGACCCATATCGCTGAAGCCTTCGTCAAACCGGATAGAGAGGGGAACCTGGTGGTTAGCCAGGAATTTATCTATCCCGAGCTCATTTCTACGGCTCACAGCTACGGGGTAAAAGTGCTGGTTAGCATCGGCGGCTGGGGAAATTGCGAGGGGTTTGCTCCGATGGCTTCTTCACCAGAAAAAAGAGCCCGCTTTATTTCCCAGGTTGTGTCGTTCTGTATCCAGCATGGTTACGATGGTGTGGACCTGGACTGGGAATTTGTTTCCAATGAAGAAGAAAGCAAAAACTTTAGTTCCCTGGTCATGGAGTTGGCCCGGGCGCTAAAAGCCCAGAATCCACTTCTTCTTCTGACCATGGCCGCTCCGGCCGGGCCTTACTGGGGCCGCTGGATTAATTATGAACAGCTGTATCCGTATTTTGATTACATCAGCTTTATGACTTACGATTACCATGGGCCCTGGACTGACCATGCGGGTCATAATTCGCCGCTTTACACCTGTCAGAACGACCCCTGCGGTTCAGTTGACGACACTTTTACTTACTCACAAATTCGTCAGGTGCCGCGGCAAAAAGTACTACTGGGAATTCCTTTTTACGGCCGCTCGTTTGACACTACCGGTCTTTATAAGCCGGCTCGAAACAGCCAGTACTACGATTATTCAGCGATTCTGAACTTTCAGGCTGCTGGCTGGAAATACCACTGGGATGCCTGCAGTCAGGTGCCCTACCTTATAAGCCCCAGCGGAAAAACTTATCTTTCTTTTGATGACCGGCGTTCAGTTGAAGCTAAGTGCC
>JACIYK010000222.1 GCA_014359965.1 Candidatus Aminicenantota bacterium | reverse complement strand
GAGAACATATCTACGGTTCATCGCAGGAATATTATCCGGACAATGATGAACGTTTCATATTTTTTAATCGGGCTGTCTGCGAGTTTCTGGCCGGGTCAAGAATGAAAATAGACCTGGTTCACTGCCATAACTGGCCAACCAGCCTGGTTCCTCTCTTTCTAAAATCTCTGTATGCAAAAAAGCCTAACTTGAGAAAGACGGCTGCGGTTTTGACCGTGCATAATTTTTCTTACCAAGGAGAATTCCCAGCCGAAGCCCTGGCCCTGACTGGTCTGGACTGGAACTACATGAATTCCCACCAGCTGGCTTTTCGGGGGAAATTTAATTTTTTAAAGGCCGGCCTGCTTTTCTCTGACGTCATTAACACCGTTAGCCGCACCTATCAGAGAGAAGTTCTTAGCCAATACCCGGAACTATGCTCGTTATTGTCAGATAAAAAAAAGAGGTTGTACGTTATCAGAAATGGAATTGATACTGAAGAATGGAACCCGGCCGCTGATGAGTTCCTAGCCGCCAATTTTTCAAAAGAAGAACTGGAAGGAAAGAAAATCTGTAAAAAACAATTAATAAAAGACTTCAGGCTGGAGGTACCGGAAAATTATCCGTTGCTGGCCCTGGTGGGTTATCTTACCAGGCTTAAAGGCCTGGACCTCATCCTCAACAACCTGAAGAGGCTGATGGAGCAGCATTCTTTTGGTCTGGTAGTAGCCGGCCAGGGAGAAGAAATTTATGAACAGGCCTTTCTCAAGCTGGAACAAATTTACCATGGTCGGCTGGGGGTCAGGCTGGGTTATAACCATGGCGTTTATCATCAGGTTCTGGCCGGGGCAGATATACTGTTAATGCCTTCGCTGGAAGAGCCCTGCGGCTTGACCATAATGCACGCCCAGCGCTACGGAACGGTTCCTCTGGTCAGATCAACGGGGGGACTTAAAGAAGCCGTTATTCCCTTTGATAGAAATTCAGAAACCGGAAATGGTTTTGCCTTTGAAGAATTCAGCGATGAGGCTTTCTGCCAGGCAATTTGTGAAGCGCTGAATACCTTCCAGAATGACCAACAATGGCTTAAGCTGATGTATAATTGTTTTATGAATGACAATTCCTGGAATAAAGTTGTGAACAAATACCGTATCCTTTACCACAAAGCGCTAAAAATTAAAAATGGAGTTTGACATGAGTGGAAACGTTACCCACGCTACCGACAAAACCTTTGAACAGGAAGTTCTGAAATCAGAACTGCCAGTGCTGGTCGATTTCTGGGCTCCCTGGTGCGGCCCCTGTTTGATGGTGGCACCCGTGCTGGAAGAAATTGCCACTTCCTATGCTGGCAAGCTTAAAGTGGTTAAAGTAAACGTTGATGAAAACCCACAACTTTCAGCCTCTTTTCAGATTATGAGCATACCAACCCTGATTCTGTTCAAGAACGGTCAACCCCTTGATTCTGTGGTGGGTGCCCTGCCCAGGAACAAATTAATAACTTTTCTTTCTCACCATCTTGACCTTAACTGAAAGGCAAGATATCTATTCAGCTCTGGCCAGAAAGCCTGGCTTCAATCCTTTCATTGAACACAGCAGCTAACTCTGCTCCCCAGAGCAAGATTAGAAGAGAGGAAGAGATCCACAAGAGAAAGAAGATGACTGAAGTCAGAGTGCCGGCCAGAACTCTGGAAAGAACCATCCCGATGGCCGAAAAATGAACGACATAAAAGGCAAAACCGCGCTTAAAAAGTTCCCAGAAGACAGAAGCCACAGCCGCTCCTAAAAGAGCACTTCTGGTATGGACCCTGGTTTCTGGAATAAATTTGTACATGATGAAAAGTATAAAAAAAGTCAGGCCAAACGGCAGAAGATACTGAAAAAAGAAGTTATTGAGAAAATTGATAAACTGTGGATTGATGAATTTAGAGAAGACCTCACTGGTCCTCAGCGTTTTCTGAAGAGCAACCCAGACCGCAGTGATAGAAAAAGCAAACAGCAGGACCACACCCAGTGCCAGCATTACTATGTACTCAATCAAGCGGTTGTAAAAAAAGGACCGGTGGTATTTCGCCCGGAAAATCTGGTTTAAAGCAGTAATCAGATTAGAAAACAGAAAGGAAGCTGATATCAGCGAACCCAGTATACCAAACCAGCCTAAATCATTCACGTTCTGGCCAAGAGCCTGCAGCTTCTTAAAAAACGCCGGGTCCATGTGGGCAAAGAATTCTTCGGTAAAGATGTTCAGACTGCGGAAGAGAATTTCTGGACTGCCAAGAATTTTAACCGCCAAAAAAGCAAAAAGAGCAATCAGGGGGACGATGCAGAGCAGAGCGAAATAAGAGATTACGATAGCCGCCGTCCAGCAGCGGTCGTCATTAAATCTCTTAAACGAAGTCCAGATTATCTTTAAAAAACTGCCCGACATCTATCCAGGTCTGGCCAGATGAAGGCTTATTTAATAAGCACCCCATTTGACCATCAGGATAATGATAGTAATCAGCAAGGCATAAATGACCAGAGTTTCAATCAGGACCAGACCAAAAATCAGGATGCCGCGGATGTGCTGACCAGCCGCCGGGTTGCGGGAAATACCTTCACAGGCAGAACTGATAGCTTTGGACTGACCGAAAGCACCAGCAATCACAGCCAGAGTAATTACTGCTGCCCCTACAATGATGGAAAGTTTAAACAATGAAGCTCTTGTCGGGTCCACAGACTGGGCAGCCAGTGGAGTAAGAGAGAAAACTAACAGAAATAGCAGCATGGTGATAGCTTTGTTCTTCATATACCGTCTCCTTTTCATTAATGTTCTTCTTCAGCCACTGCCCCGGCAATGTAAATACAGGAAAGAAGAACAAAAACATAGGATTGAATAACCGCGGTGAAAATTGATATGGCCATAAAGGGCAATGGCAAAAAATAAGGGATTATAGAAGCTATAATCAAAATCAACAATTCCTCTGAAAATATGTTACCAAAAAGGCGCATGGATAGCGAGACCGGACGTGAAAAATGAGAGATTATTTCTATTGGTAGAAGAAGCGGAGCAAGGAAAGGATTCACTCCGGTGAACTTTTTTAAATAACCAAAGAATCCGTTGGCTTTAATACCCTGCCAGTGATAATAGAGCCAGACCACCAGCGCACATCCAAGAGTCACGTTCAATTTACTCGTTGGTGACATCAAGCCTGGTATCAAGCCCAGAAGATTGGAGGTAAGAATAAAAAGACCAACCGTGGCCACTACTGGCAGGTATTTTAGACCTTCCTCACCAATGGTATCAAGAATGAGGTTTTCAAAGAAATCTATCAGACTTTCCAGTACCACCTGCCCACGACCTGGGATTAACTGGACTTTTCGACCGGCTATGGCCAGGACAATGGAAAGGGTCAGAACAACTAGCAGGGACATTACCAGGTAATCAGGGATAAGATGATGAGGATCTTTTACCTGAACCCCAAATAATTTCAACAAACTGGCCAGAAGGGGGCCAAAAAGATGGTTGATAAACTCAACCAGGGGCAGGCTGTGTTCTAAACCTTCCATTGTTTCATACTAACCAGGTTTATAAGAGCTTCAACCATAACAGAAAGCAGAATCAACGACAAGCCAGCAACAAAAGCAAAAATTTTTTTCTTAAAGAGAAGAATTATAATCAAAAAAACCAGGCAAATCAACCCAAGCCGGGCGAG
>JACIYK010000221.1 GCA_014359965.1 Candidatus Aminicenantota bacterium | reverse complement strand
AAATATTTTCCTTACTTTATATACGTCTTTAAGCTTTTCAAAAGAATCAATATGGGTTAAGCTGCCCTGTCTAATTCTATAAAAATAATATTCTTTATTTATCGAAATTATTTTGTTCGATCTTATAATAAAATTAAACGATTGATATAAATCTTCGGCATATGATAATCTATCAAATTTATCATATATACTTAAATCTATAATATCTTTTTTTATAATTTTCGTTACTATATTATTAAGTTTTGTTGAATCTATCATGATATCTAATAAATTATCTTTCTTACAAATAGTGTAATGATATTTTTTTATAGGATAATAATCGCATTTTTCCATAATTGCTTCGTTATCATAAAACCTCTTCATGCCGAATAATATCATGTCTACATCTTTATTCTTACTAATTATTTCATAAACCTCTTTTAACATCGATTTGGCTATATAATCATCTGAATCAACAAATATGATATAACTTCCTAACGCTGCTTCAAGCCCTGTTTTTCGTGCTTTTAATAAACCCCTATTTTCTTGATGAATAACTTTAATTTTATCATACCTTATTGCATATTCTTCACATATCATTCCTGTTCCATCGGTAGAGCCATCATCAACAATTATTACCTCATAATTATAAAATGTTTGTCCTAATATTGAATCTAAGCATTCTCTTATATATTTTTCTGTATTATAGGCAGCTATTATGATACTAAAGAAGGTATCACTCATCTTATCTTATCAATTTTAAATAATTTTCTATCCCCTCAATTATTAATTCTCTATGAGCTTCACATTTGATATAGTTTAACAAACACGCTAACCTTCTTTTATCATATAACATTTTAATTAAGAAACCATTCAATATATATTTGTCAACACGACAAACAATTTTAGGAAGGCCGCTTATCATATAAAGGTAATCTTTTAAGTTCTTTTTAGAATATTTCTTATACTCTTCTTTTAAATAACCCGGCAACAACATTTTTTCAGATCTTTCTTTTAGGCTTCTTAATATAGTTTCGTTTTCGTTTTCAGAAGCAGATCGGACTTTCCCATTTTCATAAATAATGCCTAAAAAATCATATTTCACAGTTAACTTTTTAGTATCATTTTCTCTATTTATAAATACCTTTAATAAGATGCTCTCTCTTGAATAATTAGGATTGCTTAAATCAAATATAAAATTACCCTGTCCGTATAAAATAAATTTCCCCATAAAATATTCGTATGAGCTTACAATATGATTATGTTGGCATACAACTAAATCAGCCCCACACTTAATCATGTGTCTTAATGATTTTTGTAATAAAGGAGATGGATACCGATAATATTCTTTCCCCCCATGATATAATACAATTAAATAATCAACTTTATTTTTTATTAGTTTGATATCTTCATAGGTTTCTATGAAATCAAATCCGTTTGCACCACCATAGTTTTCCCTAGCTATCGAAAATTCATTCTCTACACAAGAATAGATACCTATCGAAATATCATTTTTATTAATAATCAAATGCTTTTTTGCCTCTTCTTTTTTTAATCCTGCACCAACAAAAGGAATATTATAGCGATTAAGCAATTCGATGGTTTCGATTAATCCTTCTAAACCATAATCTAAAATATGATTATTCCCTAAAGAAACAACGGTTGGATTCAGCTGCTTTATACCCTCTATGGTAGAGGCTGGAGCTGACAAATTTGGGCCGCATTTGATTATAGGCACTCTGTTGTTCGTTATTGGTGACTCGAGATTAAATATCCTTATATCTGCTGATTTCCATTTTTCATATAAATCCAATTCCAAAATGTCCTCAATTTTTCGTTTTTTAAAAAAAGAATAGTTTGATTTACCGGGCGCGCAATCTCCTGCTATCAAGATAAGCATTCACCTTCTCCATAAATAATGGTTCATCAGACATTTTCGTGGGTATCAGGGTAAAGGTCTAAGCCGCCACAATGGAAGTAGATAGCAATTTTAAAATGTTCTCGGTTCCGAAAGCCGCAGGCCATTTTCTTGATGGTCTGGATGGTAGAATTAATTCCTTCACTTACCGCATTGGTGATTCGATGCTTCAGGTAAGCCAGAATATTACGCAGGTATTTACGAAACATCCGAGCCACCTCCTTGATCGGGTTCAGCCGGGAACGAATAGCCCAGGCATACCAGGACTTAAAGTGTTTGGCGGCCCAGCCCAGAGACTGGTAGTCCCACAGCTCCCTAAAGCTCTCTTTGATAGCCCAGGCTCGAGCCGTCTTCAGCCGCTTCTTTTTCAACCAGGAAAACAAACTTCTCTTCTCAGGCGGAAGATTTTCTTGAGAATAAAGCCAAAGATACTTGGTTCCGGCCAACACTCCCAGGCCTTCTCTCTTCAGCTCCCGATGCTCTTGCTTACGAACCTTATCTACTGCCTGAACCAGGTGCCTCATCAAATGATAGCGGTCAAATACCAGCTTATCTTCCGCCCCAGGCACATGCTCCCGAATCGAGGCCAGATAGGGATCCCATATATCAGTGGCAATAGCTTCTATCTCCTCCCTTTGAGCCAAACTAAACAGGCTAAAATATCCATCCAGACTCTCTTTCCGCCGCTCATCGGCTATATACTCTACATTGGCCTCTCCCAGGTCATAAACCAGGGTCAAATAGTTGTGTCCTTTGCCCAAACTCTTCTCATCTACCCCCATCTTTTTCACCACCCGACGCTTCTTCCTCCTCTGCCCACGTCTCACCGCTCGTTCCATCAGGTTCCAGGCCTCATCCCAGCTAACCCGCAGCAGCCTGGCTGCCCCCTCTATGTTCGCCTCCTTCAATACCTCTATCGCCAACCTCTCAAAAAGCATCGTAAACCGCGAATGTTCCTCCGCCCAGCTCACCTTCACCTGCCTGACCCCATGAACCGGACAATTAACCAGAGGTATACGAGCGTGAAGATAGGTCTTAAACTGACAAGTATCCAGATGACGCCAGACCCGCTCCGGAGCATGATCATACACCGTAAGAAGTTCACCACACTCAGGACATGGCCAGCGTACACCTTCATCATGCACTACCTGAACATCTATCCTTTCCCCCTTAACGTCAAGTTCCACCTCGCTCACTTTCCACGGCTCCTCAATGCCCAAAATCTGACGATAAAGCTCTTTAACTTCCATAAATTTCGCTCCTTTCGGAGCTATTCTACCGCATCTGCTGACCCATTAAAATGCCGGAAGAACCTAAATAATTAATTAAAATTAAGAAAATATATACTTGATTAAATATAAAAATAAAATATTAAATTTAACTTAATCATCATAAATCTAAAGACGTTCTATTTTCTTTAAACCAATTTATAGCTATCTCTATACCCAAATCGAAATTATTTTGTGGTCTCCATCCAATCAAGGAGTCGGCTTTTTTGATACAAGCCAACGTTTTTTCTACGTCTGCTGGATTAGGCTGCTTATAAATTATCCTTGCATTTCTATTTGTAATTCGGCCAATTAATCCTATCATTTGCAGCAATGAATATGAAACACCTGAACCCAAATTGATTATTTCATAGCCTAGGCTTTTTAAGCCCAAGATGGTTCCTCGTGCGATGTCATCAATATATGTAAAATCCCTAGATTGATTTCCATCTCCATAAATTATGACGGGTCTATCCTCTAATATCCATTTTATAAATTTAAAATAGCTCATATCAGG
>JACIYK010000220.1 GCA_014359965.1 Candidatus Aminicenantota bacterium | reverse complement strand
TTACTGAACAATTCTATCTTTAAAATTGTTTAGATACAAGCAGAAGAGTAATTTTATAAACAAAGAATTAGAAAATTATAATATTAAGGTCGGCCTTTCAGAAAATGCTTGCAAATTTCCTTCTTTTTGCCATAAGATGTTTTATCTCGATCTAATCAAGATGCTGAAACTGATATTTTTTTGTCAGTTTAACATAGACAACCTTTCCTCCCGATTACTTTTCCTTTACCCGAAAATAGATTTAAAAAACTTCTATGGCAGAAAAATTAATCGGTTTAAATAAAGGAGGCCCATGCGTTTCCCCAACAAAAAACTCAAATTTAAACCATGCCGTCTGGTGCTACTTCTAGCACTGGCGGCTGTTTTTGTTTTCTTTCTTAAGCTGAGAGCCCGGGCTGATGTAAAACCTGCCTATGCTTTCGTCAACTGCCAGGTGGTTATGGCTCCAGGGCAGATAATCGAAAAAGGAAAAATCATCGTCCGGGATGGTCTGATTGAAGCTGTAGGCCCTGTAGAAAAGATTCCCGTACCTCCTGATGCTGAGATCATAGAGGCTTCAGGACTGACTGCTTACCCAGGCCTGATATCTGCTCACACCAACCTTTTTCTGGAAGTAAAAGAACAGCCCCAACCCCAGCGCCCGGAAGATTACTACAGGTCTTTTCTTCAGCCTTCTGAACCACAGGAATTTCCTGACCTTTTGGTTCTGAAAGAACTGAAGCCCAAATTAAAAACAGTTCAAGCCTATCATAAGGCAGGAATAACCACGGTGGTGGTAGCTCCTAACCGGGGTATTTTCCAAGGGCAGAGTGTTGTTCTTAATCTTAACGGAGAAAATCTTAACCCCATGGTTATCAAACAACCATGGGCCCTGCACCTTAACTTCACTACAGAAAGAGGCCATTACCCTTCCAGCTTGATGGGCACAGTGGCTTTTATCAGACAAAAATTTTACGACACCCAGTATTATGCCCAGCACTGGAAAAAATACCTTTTTTCTCCTGCCGGACTTAAGAGACCAGAATACGACCCATTTCTGGAAGCCCTGGTTCCGTTTGTCATGGATAAAAAACCTGTCGTCTTTCAATGTAATAATCAGGAAGACATAAAACGGGCGCTAAAGATAATAAAAGAATTTAATCTTAACGGAATTCTGACCGGAGCTAATGAAGCTTGGCGGGTAATAGAAGCTATAAAACAATCTGGCATACCCTTAATGGTTTCTTTGGACTTTAAAGCTCCAGCTACTAGCCTTTATGCTCAGCAGGGAGAGGTAGCCCGGAAAAAAGCTGAAAACGAATTATATCCAGCCAATGCCGCTGTTCTGCAAAAAGAAAACGTAAACTTCGCTCTGACCAGCTTCGGCCTGACTGACTCGAGTTTTCTTAAAAATCTTCAGCTCGCCATAAAGAGAGGATTATCCCCGGAAACCGCCCTGCGGGCCCTGACCGTGGAACCGGCAAAAATTCTTGGTCTCGACAAACAGCTAGGAACTATTGAAAAAGGCAAAATGGCCAACCTCATCTTTACCCGCGGGCCGCTCTTTGAGGATAAAACCAAAGTGATTAAAGTAATGGTTGATGGCCTTCTTTTCAATTATGAGGAGAAAAGCCAATGAACGCGAGAAAGACAAACTCGAGAAAAATAATTTTTATAACTATGATAATAATTTTCCTTGGCGCAGCCGTTCCCCTGCTTCAGGCCGGCGGTAATCTTCTGATTAAAAACGCTCATATCCTGACCATAACCAAAGGGGAGCTTAAAGGAGATGTTCTCATCCAGAATGGGCTTATTAAGCAAATCGGAGAAAACCTGACAGCTCCGTCCGGAACCAGAGTGATAGAGGCTAACGGACGTTATCTTATTCCCGGCATTATTGACACTCACACTCACATCGCTCTTTCTGGAACAAACGAAGGCACGGATGCTATAACCCCAGAAGTCAACATGGCAGACGTCATTAACCCGGATGACACTTCCATTTTTACTGCTCTGACCGGCGGCGTCACCATGGTTCATACCATGCATGGAAGTGCCAATCCCATCGGTGGAAGAAATGTGGTGCTTAAACTTAAATGGGGTAAACCCTCTGAAGAGCTCATAGTCAAAGAGGCTTATCCGACGCTGAAATTTGCTCTTGGAGAAAACGTCAAACAGTCAAACCGGCCCTTGCTGCCCGGCCGGCCACAGCGTTACCCGGCCACCAGGATGGGGGCTAACGCCATCATTCGTCGGGAACTTCTTAGGGCGAGAGAGTACATGGCCCAGTGGGAAAGATACCAAAAACTTAGCCGGGCAAAAAACCCGCCAGCCAATTTGCTTCCACCCAGAAAAGACCTCAGGCTGGAAGTCCTGGCTGACCTACTGCGGGGTAAACTGCTGGCCAGATGCCATGCTTACGTGGCCACAGAAATGATAGAGTTTTTGAACTTGGCTAAAGAATTTAATTTTAAAATTGGGGCTTTTGAGCATGCCTGGGAAGCCTACAAAATAACTGATGAGCTTCTGGCGGCAGGCGTGGGAATTTCTGTTTTTATAGACAGCTGGGCCTATAAAATGGAAGCCGCAGAAGGCATTGCTTATAACGCGGCTTATTGTACCAGGCGGGGTCTTCTGGTTTCCATTAATTCAGACAGCGGGGAAAGAATTCGCCGTCTTTTCAACGAGGCCGGCAAAGCCGTCAAGTACGGCTTAACTCCTGATGAAGCTTTGAAACTTATTACCATCAACGCCGCCAGACAGCTGGGAGTGGACAAGTACGTGGGTAGCATAGAAGTTGGAAAACAGGCCGACCTGGCCTTGTTCAGTGAACATCCTATGAGCGCCTATACACGCTGCGATATGACCATCATTGAAGGAGAAGTTTATTTTGACCGGGATGAGATAATCAAAGAACGAGAAGCTGCTGCTGTTAAGAAAGGAGGCAATTGACATGAGAAATAGGTCTAAAACCTATATAACCTGCTCTCTGATTTTTATTCTTGGCTTTTTGGGTTTGGCCAGCCTGGCCTCAACCGCACTGGCTATCTCCGAAACCTCTTCTCCTGATAGACTTCTGGCCATAACTGGAGTGCATATTGTGCCAGTAACGAGCGACGAGATAAAATCAGGCACTATCCTTATTAAAGGAAACCGGATTGAAGCCGTTGGTGAAAATATTTCTTTACCTGAAGGCACCACCATTATCAATGGCCAGGGCTTAACCGCTTACCCAGGGCTCATTGACAGTTATTCTTCCCTGGGCCTGGTGGAAATAAGCGGTGTGGCTGCCACGGTGGACAACCGAGAAACCGGCCGTATCAACCCCCAGGTCAAAGCCATCGAAGCCCTGCGGTATGATTCTATGCACATACCTATCGCCCGGACCAACGGCATTGTTGCAGCTGTGGTAGCCCCTACTGGTGGGTTGATTTCAGGCCAGGCCACGCTCATAAAACTACACGGCTGGACCAACCGGGAAATGGCCATAAAGGATAGCCTGGCCCTGATAGTTGAACTACCAGGTATCAGAGGAAATCGCCGAAGCTTTACCAGAACGACGGGGCAGCAACCTGTTTCCACGGATAAAGCTCTGGCCGAGCTTAAAGAACTATTTCACCGTGCCCGGATGTATGAAAAAAGAAAAGATTATGCCAGAAAAAACATGCTAATTTCCCCGCCAGACCTGGATGAAACTAGTTTATTTCTTTTACCAGTAATCAAAGGCGAGCTACCCGTTATTTTTTCCGTCCACGCTGATAAAGACATACTGCA
>JACIYK010000022.1 GCA_014359965.1 Candidatus Aminicenantota bacterium | reverse complement strand
TCCACCGGGTCCTCAGCCGTCATGATGTTAACATCTGGCGTATTTAAATTGGAAATAGCTGAATAGAGGGTGTTAGTCTTGCCACTTCCTGTTGGACCGGTGACCAGGATAATACCCCATGGTCTATGGATAGCTTCTTGGAAAATCTCCAGAGATTCTGGTTCAAACCCCAGCTGGGTCAGGTCCAGTTTGAGCATTTCTTTGTCCAGGATACGGGCGACTATCTTTTCGCCGAACATGGTCGGCAAGGAGGAAACACGCATATCTACTTCTTTCTTTTTACCGTTGTCCAGCTTGACCCTTAGCTTAATTCGGCCATCCTGGGGCAAACGCTTTTCAGCAATATCCATATTGGCTAGAATTTTAACCCTGGAAAGCACCGGATTTTTGAACTTCAGCGGCAGGTCTGCTATCTCGTAAAGGTCGCCGTCTATACGGTAACGTATCCTAAACTGCTGCTCATACGGCTCAAAATGGACATCGCTGGCTCCCTTTTTTATGGCGTCAATAAAGGTCTGGTTCACCAGGGTAATGATAGGTGCCTCGTTACTGGCCTGCTCAATTTCTGTAAGATCATAATCTTCTGATAACTCTTGTTCTTCCACCACATTAACCCGGCCCTCATCTGCCAGCTCAATATCCTCTAAAAGCTTTTTAACCTTTAAAGAATCACTAACCCCATAATACTTATTTATAGCGTTAATCACACCACTTTCTGTGGCAATGACCGGTTGAATGCTCAAGCCTGTCCTAAAGCGGATATCTTCAATTACCTCAAAATCTGTAGGGTCAACCATGGCCAGGGTCAGGAAGGATTTGATTTTATGAATGGGCATGACCATGTATTTCTTGGCCACATCCGCAGAAATCAGGCTAATAACTTCTGGATAAACTTCAAACTGGTCAAGGTCAATGTAAGGATAACCGAGCTGCCGGCTTAGTGCCTGAGCGATTTCTTCTTCCGTCACAAAACCTAGTGCAACCAGAGATGAGCTTACGGGCAGGTTGTTCTTTTTGGAATAGTCTAAAGCTTGCTGCAGCTGCTCAGAATTAATTATTTTCTCTCTGAGAAGAATTTCACCAAGTTTAGAGGCCATGATTTATAACCTTTCTACCACTAAAGACAAATTTTGTCAAAAATTTTTTTACCCTCATCAAACGCCTGAATTTTGAACTTGACACCATTTCTGGTCAATACCCGAAAAAGACTAAAGCGAGGGTGAAAATAACATTTTTTGGCTCACCCCTGTAGATACATAGAAATCACCTTCTCCTGTCTACTGGACTTTTTAACCTCTATCATTTTACCACTTGCCCTTCCGCCTCTTTTTTCATTAATCTAAAACAAATCTTATAAAATTTCAAGAAAAGATTTCTTATTTTTCAATTTTTGGCACTTCTGTCCGACTAAATCTGTGGAAGTGGTGGGCTAAGGAAATTAGATGACCGCAGAAGAAATTAAGGATAACAGAAACGACATCGTCCAGGCCATAATTGCTGGCATTAATGAATGCATTCTGGTAGCTTCTCCTGAGGGATTTGAATTTGTTAACCCTGCCTTTGAAAAACTCACAGGTTACACTACAAATGAGGTTATGTCAGCTGGTTTTAATTTCCTCAAGCTTGTTCACCCTGAAGACCAGCATCTTTTCCTTCCGAAAGACAATAAAGCCCACCATCTCTACTGGCCTTTAAATTCAAGTTCAGTAGAATTCAGGCTCATCAATAAAAGTGGTGAGATTCTTTACGTAGAAGCTTCTCATTCGCCCCTTAAAGAAATACCAGGACAGCTCCTAATAATCATCCGTGATATCACATCAAGGAAAAATGCAGAGCTGGAGCTGAGTCAGACCCTGGAAAAACTCAGAAAAACGATGATGGCCACCATTCAGGCCATTACTTTGACCATTGAATCGAGAGACCCTTACACGGCGGGTCATCAGCGCCGGGTTTCAGACCTGGCCAGGTCCATTGCCACCAGGCTTTCCTGGCCTACTGAAAAAATTGATGAAGTCAGGATGGCGGCCCTGGTCCATGACCTAGGGAAAATTTCTGTTCCAGCTGAAATTCTGAACAAACCCGGTCGTCTTACCCCAAGTGAGTTTCTTATGATAAAAGAACATCCGCGCGTGGGTTATGAAATACTGAAGACTATTGAATTCCCCTGGCCTGTGGCTGAAATTGTCTTACAACATCATGAAAGAATTAACGGCACCGGTTATCCATTGGGCTTAAAAAACGGAAAAATTCATCCCGTTTCCAGAGTCCTGGCCGTGGCCGATGTGGTGGAAGCAATGCTTTCTCATCGGCCCTACCGTTCAGCTTTTTCCCCACTAGAAGTTGCTGCAGAAATAAAAAACGGCAGCGGAATAAGTTACGACCCGGTAGTAGTTGATGCCTGCCTGGATATTTTAAAAGAAAGGTACGACCTCAAGCTTTTATAATCAAGGCCAGTTTCTTTCCCAGGCCCATTCTTGAGGCCATCTAAGCCACCATTTATTTCTGCAAAATTCTCGGGTTAATTATTAAAATTTAACAGCAAAGAAAACTTAAACTAATCAGTCTTAAAATTTTTGCCAGCGGCTCTTCCTGAATTTTGTTATTGTAGGCGGAAGCCTCAGAAGAAAAAAGCGCGCCTGGAGGGATTCGAACCCCCGACCCGCTGCTTAGAAGGCAGCTGCTCTATCCTGCTGAGCTACAGGCGCATCTTAACTCTTAAACCAGATTTTAAAAATCGGGGAGATCGGATTTGAACCGACGACCTCCTGCTCCCAAGGCAGGCGCGCTAACCAGGCTGCGCCACTCCCCGGTTTCTATGACTCTCAAAGAAACAGGCAGAGCCTGCGGTTTTGAATTAAAATGTTAACAGAAATGCCAGCAAATTGTCAATTTATCAACCCTGTTCTCGTTCTTATTCTGGCTGTCGCCCCAGAGTTTTCTCTATTTTTGACCGGTCTATTTTTATGAGCACAGGTCGGCCATGAGGGCAGAGACCGGGATTGGTAGTCTGGAAAAGCTCTTTTACCAGAAATTCCATCTCCCTGAAACTCAACTGCTGCCCGGCTTTAATCGCTGCTTTGCAGGCCATGGTGGCCAGCATTCTCTGTTGGCGGTCCTTAAATTTCTCGCCCTTTTGTTCCTCCAGAACCGATAGCAGAATCTGCTCGGCTTCTTCTTCCTTGAACACAGCCGGATATTCCTTCAGGGCCATACTGTTAGCCCCTATCTCTTCCAGCCTGAAACCAAAACTCTCAAGTTCTTCCCTGAGATCTTCGTAGTTCAAGCGCTGGCTGGCTGATAAATTTATAACAGCCGGGAAAAGCATCTGTTTGGCCATCAGCTGACCGCTTCTGGCCAGCTCAGAAAATTTCTCAAAAAGCACTCTCTCGTGGGCATTGTGCTGATCGATGATGTAAAGACCATCTTCTCTGGTTACAATGAGGTAAGAATTCAAGTATTGTCCTACGATTTCAAACTCCGCCCCGGTTTTTAAACTCTCACTTGAGATATCTTCCCTGATTTTACCAGAAGCAACCTCCTCTGAACTTTGAAAGGGAAAAGTCAAAAAACCATTTGCCTTTCTGGTGGTCTCGGGGCTCCTGCTGGCTGCTTGCTCCGCTGTCTCTTTTTCTTCTTCCCCAAGTATAATAGGCTTTATTAGACTTTCCTCTCTGGCCGCTATTTCCACAGCCCTCAACACAATTTGATAGACTATCTGCGGCTCACGGAAACGAACCTCGGCTTTGGCTGGATGCACGTTGACATCCACCTGGTCATACGGAACCTGCAAAAACATAAAAGCTTCCGGATTCCGGTCTTTTTCCAGAATTCCCCGATAGGCCTGAGCCAAAGCTGCGCCTAACATCCTGTCCTTGATGGGCCGACGGTTGACGAAGAAAAACTGATGCTGCCGGTCCAGACGGCCGGCAAATGGTCTTGAGCTCAACCCATAAATTCTGTAAGCCCCATCTTCAAAATCTAATTCCATCAGCCCCTCAATTACCTTTTTGCCATAAAGCTGATAAACCCTGTCCCGCAACGACAGTACTGCCGGGCAGTTAATTATTTCCCGGTTATTGTTAGCCAGATAAAACCTAACCTCGGGATAGGCCAGGGCTACTTGAGTGAGGTAAGAAACTATCAGGCTTAATTCTGATTTTTCCGCCCGCAAGAATTTTTTCCTTACTGGCAGATTAAAAAACAAGTCCCTTACCTCCACCAACGTGCCCCTGGGAAAAGCAATTTCTGAAAACCTGATTAGCTTTTCTCCTTCCCTTTCCACCTGATAGCCTCTTTCTGTCTGGCCATCACAGGTCTTCAAAATCACCCTGGAAACCGCCGAGATGCTGGCCAGAGCTTCCCCCCTGAAACCCAGAGTGGAAATTCTCTCCAGGTCCTCTTCGGAAGAAATCTTACTGGTAGCGTGCCGGTGAAAGCTCAGGACGGCATCTTCCTGACTCATTCCCGAGCCGTTATCCTGAACCCGGATAAGCTTTTTCCCACCCTCCTGAAGTTCCACTCTTATCTCTGTGGCCCCGGCATCAATGGCATTTTCCACCAGTTCCTTGACTACAGAAACAGGCCTTTCTACCACCTCGCCAGCGGCAATCTTCTGAGCGACTGAGTCCGGAAGCACTTTTATCCTGGGCATCAGGCTATCTCACCTTCAACAGAATAAGAAGATACTTTTGTTATCCTGATTTTAACCAGCTGCCGGGGACGAATTTCATACGAAGCCGGGGCTTTTACCTTGATGTAGTTCGCCGTGAGAAGTTCAGCCTGTTCCTTATCCTTTCTGATAACCACAGCTGGCAGGACCTGGCCGCTAAAGGAGCTTTTGAAACAGAAATTTTTTTCTCTTGATATTTTCCTTAATTCTTCTGACCTGACTTTCTTTATTTTCTCATCCACCATTGGCCAGGAGGCTGCCGGCGTTCCTTTCCGCGGAGAAAAAGAAAAAACATGAAAATAGGTAAGAGGCGATTCAGAAAGAAAATCTTTAAGATACTGATAATCCTCTTCTCGCTCACCGGGAAAGCCGACAATGATATCTGCTCCCAAACTGGCTTCCGGTCTTTTTTCTTTTAAGAATTGAAGAAGAGCACGGTATTCTTCCGGCGTGCTTTTCCGGCCCATTTTTCTCAGCACTGATGGGGAAGCATGCTGCAGAGAAAGATGAAAATGCGGACAGATTTTTTTCTCGGCCGCAAGCAACTCAAGAAGCTCATCTGGCATAAGCCGCGGGTCAAGGGAGCTCAAGCGGAGCAGATGAACTTCTGGAAGCGCCACCACTTCTTTTAAAAGTTCAACCAGCGAGCTTTTGGGGTTTAAGTCCTGGCCATAGGCACAAAGATGGATTCCAGCTAGCACAAACTCTTCATACCCTAAGGAAGCAGCTCTTCTTACCTTTTGTATAATTTTCTCCACTGGCCAGCTACGGCTTGGTCCTCTGAGGTAAGGGATAATACAGAAAGTACAGCGGCTGTCACAGCCGTCCTGGACCTTGATGAGAGCCCGCGACCGGTAGGCTTTTTTCTCCACAGCAGCCGCGGTCCTTCCACCGAGTAATTTTATTACTTCCTCTGGCAGTCGGTCCTTTGCTGAGTTCAAAATAATGGAAACAATGTTGGAGTAATCCCTTAATTCTTTGGGATTTTTTTCTACCAGACATCCGGTTAAAACCACCCGCGCCCTTGGTGCTTCTCTCGACAAACGTCGTAGAAACTGGCGAACATCAGATTCAGCCCTGGAGGTTAGAGCACAGGAATTAACCACCACCAGCTCGGCCTGGCGCCAGTCCTTCACCACAGAAAAACCAGCTTCAGCCAGAGAATCTGCCCAGTCAAAAGCTTCGGCCTGGTTTACGCGGCAGCCGAAGTTATGGATGAAAACTGAGCTCATAATTTTTCTTTGAGCCTCCTTGAGCTTTCCTCCACTTTTTCGGCCATTTTCTGGCGGTATCCCTTCAGCCTGGCGGCCAGTTTTTCGTTAGAAACAGCCAGGATAGAAATGGCCAGGAGGGCGGCGTTGGCTCCACCGGCTTTACCCAGGGCCACTGTAGCCACCGGAATACCTTTGGGCATCTGAACGATAGAAAGAAGAGCATCCAGACCAGCCAGAGCTTGGCTTTCAACCGGCACCCCTATTACCGGCAGGATGGTATGCGAAGCCACCACTCCAGGCAGATGTGCAGCTTTGCCAGCTACAGCGATAAAAACTCTGGTGCCCTGAGCTTCCGCTTCCTTAATCAACCTAACGGTTCTTTCCGGTGAGCGATGAGCCGAGGTTACTTCCAGGTTAAAGGGGATACCAAAGTCTTTTAGAATTTCCAGCCCTTCCTTTATGACCTCAAAATCAGAATCGCTGCCAAGAAAAATGGTTACGCTCATTTCGCCTCCTTTACTGCACCAATATCTTTTCTATAAAACATGCCTTCAAAATAAATATTCTGGATGTGGTCATAAATTTTTCTCATGGTGGCAGAAAGAGTGGGCTCTGAGGCGCAGACGTTCAACACCCGTCCGCCGTTAGTGTAATAATTTCCGTTCTCAAACTTTGTGCCGGCATGGAAAATCACCAGCCCGGGTACAGAAGCCACTTCTTCCAAACCAGCAATGAGCTTGCCTTTTTCATACTTCAGCGGATAACCACCTGAAGCTATAACCACACAACCTGAAGGCTTATTGCTCCATTTTATTTCTTCCCGCAGTAAATCTTCATCGACCACCGACACCAGAATCTCTACCAGGTCACTTTCCAGCCGCAGCATCTGGGCCTGAGTTTCGGGATCACCAAAGCGGCAGTTATATTCCAAAACTTTTGGGCCATCGTCAGTAATCATCAAGCCAGCATATAGTGTTCCCTTGAACCGCCGGCCTTCTTCTAAAAGCCTGGTGACGGTAGGGAAAATAATCTCTTCCATAATCTGGTTGAAGAGCTTTTCGTTAACAAAGGGAGAAGGGGAAATCGCTCCCATGCCACCGGTGTTCGGTCCCCTATCACCATCATAAGCAGCTTTATGGTCCATGGTGGTAACCAGGGGCTGCACTCGGGCTCCATCAGTAAAAACAATAAAAGACAGCTCGCGGCCGCGCAGAAACTCTTCAATAAGCACCCTTTCTCCGGCCGGGCCAAATTTCTTCTTGACCATCATTTCCCCAATGGCATCTTCTGCTCTCTTTATATTGGCACAGATGGATACACCCTTCCCGGCCGCTAGACCATCAGCTTTGATGACTACCGGAAACTCAAATTCACCTGAATTCAAGATTTTTATAGCCTGTTCCGGACTATCAGCCACTCTGAACCTGCCTGTAGGAATGCGATGGCGGCTCATGAACTCTTTGGCAAAAATCTTGCTTTTTTCAATTTCTGCCGCTTTCCTGTTAGGCCCGTAGATTCTGAGCCCACGCTTTTCAAACTCATCCACTATACCCATGGCCAGGGGAAGCTCAGGCCCTACCACTGTCAGGTCAATTTTCTTTTCTTCAGCAAAATCAGCCAGGGCTCTGATGTTAGTTTCTTCTATGGGGACGATTTCAGCAATCTGAGCTATACCTCCGTTGCCGGGAGCACAGTAAAGCTGTTCACAGTGAGGACTCTGTTTTATTTTCCAGACCAAGGCATGTTCCCTTCCTCCAGAACCTATCACCAGAATCTTCATTTTTTCTCCTTATAGTTCTCGCTAATTTTATCTTTTAATCATTAAACTAAGGCTCTGGCTCTTTCCAGCAGTCTCTCAGCCAGGAGTTGGCCAATTCCCTTTTCCGGCAAAATGCTCAGTAGAAGCCGGGCGGCTACTTCCACAGCCTGTTTTTCTGGCAGACAGTAGTGCATTTCCAGAAATTTCTGCCGGAAGTTTTTTACTTCTTCTTTTACATTCCTTTTTCTGATTACCACGTCAGCAATAAGCCCGGCCAGGGTTTCAAAATCTTTTTCCTTCATCCCGAAACGAGTCATTTCCTGGACACCCATCCTAACGCCTGATGATTCCAGGAAAGTAGCATCATCAGGCAGTGCCTGGTAATTGGTCAGGATGTTGTTGTTCTCCAGCCTACGGGCAATTTCCTGTCCCACACCAAACTGTCTTACCCGAATAAGTACTTGATGTGTTTCTGTAAACCCGTCAGCTTCCTCTCCTTCCACTGGAATGCCGGCTTCCCTCAGATAACGGGCAAAAGCCCGGGCGTTTTTTATCACCTGAGACTGGTATTCTTCTTTAAATTCATTCATTTCATAAGCTGAGAGCAACAGTCCGAGTAGCGTGCCGAGGTGATGGTTAGAAGTTGAACCCGGAAAAGCCCGGCCCTGAATATCAGTCCACAGCTGTTTGAAGGGGCTGTCAGCCGGAATGTTTCCGGCCACCAGACCCCGCTGGGTGCCGAAGAAAGTTTTGTGCGTGCTCCCGGTAACCAGGTCTGCCCCCTCTTCAAATGGTTTCTGGAAAGCACCATAAAGCCCCAGCACGTGGGCCATGTCGTACATCAGAACCGGCCGGTCGGGCCAATCCTTAACCAGGTCATAAACAAACTGCACCGGTTCCCGGTAGATAAACATGCTTTTGCCAAAAACAACCAGCTCCGGCCGGTATTTTTTCAGCAGTTCAGCCAGTTTGTCCAGGTCAGCTTTGTAAGGGTTATCCTGTCGAACCGGGATGTTGATTACGTTCTCCTTGCCGGTAGCCGGATCTTCTTCCACCAGGTTAAACAGAGCGCCCATAGGCTGCGAGCTCAAGTGCCCACCTTTATTCAGGTCATTGTTCATCACCAGGCGCAGACGACGGAAAGGCTGACCGGGCTGTCTTTTGCGGTTAACGAATTTTACCAGGCCTTTAAAAACCACTTCGTTGGCCATCTGGCCGCTTATCGGCCGGAGTTCCACATCATGGCAACCAAAGTACTTGCTCAGTTCTTTTCTGGCTTCCAGTTCTACCTCGCGGATAAAATCCGTGCCCTGATAAAAGTAGACTTCTTCCCCCTTCATCGTCCGGTGCTCGGCATAGCGGCCCGAGGGGTCAGCAATCTCGGCCATCTTAACCAGAAGTGAAGGGGTGTTTTCCGAAGGAATGAGGTTAAAGCATTCCTTCTGTCGCCAGATATTATTTTTTTCAATTTTATCACACCAAAATAATAGCTTATCAGCCAAATTTCCCATTTTCTTACTCCTTTTTTCTTATTTTTCTTATCTATTTTTCATTTTTAATAGGTTTTGCCTGACTACATTTTTCTGGCCGGCAATTTTTTTCCTGGCAAAGGACTACTTCTTAAAATTTTCTTTTTCAAGCTGATGAATTTTGGCCACACGGCGCTCGTGCCGGCCGCCTTCAAACTGCTTTTCCAGCCAGAGGCGGACTATTTCCACTGCCAGCTCTGGCTTGAGCACTCGACCGCCCAGGCAAAGAACGTTGGCATTATTATGGGTGCGGCTGGCAGTGGCCGTATATTCATCCCAGCAGACAGCCGCAATTATACCGGGAAATTTGTTGGCCACCACGGACATGCCAATGCCTGTGCCGCAAAAAAGAATAGCCCGGTCAAACTCTCCGCTGACCACCCGCCTCGTGGCCTCAGCTCCGTAATCAACATAATCAACGCTTTCCCCCGGTCCACAGCCAAAATCCACAAATTCCACTCCTGCTGACTTCAGGTAGGCCATAATCTGTTTTTTTAATTCATAACCGGCATGGTCAGAAGCTAAGGCCAGTTTCATCTTTTGCTCCTGTGCTTTATTCTTGTTTTATTTTTCGTTAAGGAACGAAGCTGCCTCAGGCATGACCTCAATGGCTTTGAGTACCACCGGGTCGCTCTGACGGAATATCTTTACTCCCTCTTCCAGGTTGATAACCGAGGAAAAGATTTCTTTTTTTATTTCATTTTTGATTTCTGTCTCAGCTTCTTTAAACCTGGCCATATCCACATTTATCTTCTGAGCTTTTAGAAACTCCAGATAATCCTCAAGCACTTCAGATGTGACTTCAAACTTTTCAGTAAAAAGCTTTTTACCTGGTGGCAAGCTCTGATTATCTTTCAATTCCCCAGGAAAAACATACTGCTGAGAAAGTCTGGTTTGGTGTTGGCTAAACTTCCGACCGTAACTGAAAAAAGTTCCTTTAAAAATCAGCTCCACAGTAATTGGTTTATAGGTATCCTTCACCTCGTAATCGGGTGTTATACCACCCTGTCCGAGCACCTTTCTTCCTTTAAGGGTGTATTTTACATCGCGTTTCTCATCGGGTGCTCTTTTGGCCAGGTAATAATCTTCCAGGTGGGAGAAATCCCGTTGAATCAACCGGCCGCTCGGCGTCAGGTATTTAGCCGTAGTTATCGCCACCGCCATATTAGCTGCCAGCGGGAAAACTGTTTGTACTAGACCTTTGCCCCAGGAATCTTCACCTACAATCAGGCCGCGGTCATTATCCATGATGGCGCCAGCTACAATTTCTGAAGCGCTGGCTGTGCCCTGATTAATCAGGATAACCAGAGGCAGGTCTTCATACTGATTGTTTCTGGTAGCATAAAAATCACGATTATAAGCCGGGTTCCGACCGCGCATAGAAACAATGAGCGCTCCTTTGGGCAAAAACTCATCAGCCATGTCCACGGCCTGAAAAACCGGGCCGCCAGTATTGCCTCTGAGGTCCAGAATAAGGCTTTTCATGCCTTTTTCGTTCAAGGAACTGAGCGCTTCTTCCAGTTCATCCACTGTATTCCGGCCAAAAGAACGCACAAAGATGTAGCCTATCTTATTTTCTTCATTCAGCATAAAAGCATAGGGAACGCTTTTGAGCGGAATTTCTTCCCGAGTGATGGTTAAGTCAAAGGGTTTATCCAACCCTTCTCTTTGAATGGTAATGGTCACCTTGGTGCCTTTTTCCCCGCGCAGTTTCTGCATGGCTTCAAAGCTGCTTAAGGGCTTGGTGCTTTCTCCGTCAATGTGAGTGATGACATCTCCCGGCTGAATGCCCAGTCGCCAGGCTGGAGTCCCTTCTATGGGGGCGATAACTACCAGCCTGTCTTCCTGCTTTTGAATCTGGATACCAAGACCGTAATATTTACCGGTGTAATCTTCAGTAAAGCGCAGGGAAGTTTCTGGATCCAGAAAGTAGGAATGAGGGTCCAGTGTATCAAGCATTCCTTTTATGGCGGCAAAGGTCAGCCTCTGGGGGTCTTTTTCTTCATAATAATTCTGTTTCACAATATTAGTCAGGTTTACTACTTTGGCCAGACCTGTTTCCCAGGGGTCAACCGCCACTGAAGAAGAAAACAGAAAAGGCAGGGCCAGAAAAAGGATAAGAGTTAAATTTCTTTTAATTCTGTTGGTCATTACTTTACCGATTTTTTTCTATTCCTGAATAGTAAATCTTACCAGACAGGTATTTTAATGTAAAGAAGAAGCTGGCTTGACGTAAACCTTAAGTAGGGATATAGTTTATAGGTCATCATGTTTGGAAGTATTGGATTACCTGAACTAATTGTTATATTTATCATTGCTCTGCTTGTCTTTGGCCCCAAAAAGCTGCCAGAGGTGGGAAAATCAGTAGGAAAAGCCATTAGAGAGTTCAAGAAAGCTTCAGATGAACTGCGGAGCAAAGTAGAGGAGGAAATAAACGCTGCAGACATCAGAAATGACATCGAAGAAGTTCAGAAAGAAGTCCAGGAAGAAATAAGCGGAATTAAAAACGACCTTAATCAGGCTCAAGAATCTATAAAAAAGGATTTACCAACCGATGAAAAAGAGGAAGGCCAGAAAGTCTCCTGATGAAATGACCTTCCTTGAGCACCTGGAGGATTTAAGACAGCGCCTTTTCTATTCTTTTATAGCTATATTTCTGGCTGTTATCCCAGCCTGGATTTTCAGCCGTGACCTTTATAAAATCCTGGCTAAACCGGTAACTCAGTACCTGCCCGAGGGCACCAAGATGGCTTTTACTACCCTGACCGCACCTTTCATGCTTTACCTTAAGGTTTCTTTTCTGGCTGCACTTTTCTTTACTTCTCCATTTATCTTTTACCAGCTGTGGATGTTCATCTCCCCCGGACTTTACCAGAGAGAAAAAAAGTACGTCATTCCTTTTGTTTTTTTTACCACCTTTTTCTTTATACTTGGAGCAGTATTTGGCTATTTCATCGTCTTCCCCTGGGCCTGCCGCTTCTTTTTAACTCTGGGAAAGGATTTCCAGCCGGTTATCACCGTGGACCAGTATTTTAGCTTTGCTCTAAAGGTTTTGCTGGGCATTGCTTTGGTTTTTGAGCTGCCCACCCTGGTTTACTTTCTCTCGCGTATTGGTATTATAACTTCGCGCTGGATGATTAAGAATTTTCAGTATGCCGTGCTAGCATCTTTTGTTATCGCCGCGGTCATTACACCTACGCCTGACATGATCACCCAGAGCATTGTGGCCGTGCCCTTGATAGCTCTTTATGGCCTTAGCATCCTCATTTCTTTTGTCGTGGGCAAAAACAAAGAAAGGCGCGGACGCCAGGAAGAAGAAAGCTCTTCAGATTCTGATCATCTGGCTGGATAAAACTTCCGCTGGATTTTTTTCATCTTTAAGATATATTTATTTTTTATGAGTGCTGCCTTGGTAAAGAAATCAAACCTAAAAAAAGGTTTGTCCAAGCACCGGCTAATAGGCCTGACGGGTACCAATGGTGCGGGCAAAGGGGAAGTGGCTAAGTTTCTTCAGAAAAAAGGTTTTGATTACGTCTCGCTTTCCGACGTCATAAGAGAGGAACTGAAAAGCCGGGGCTTGGAAGCCAGCCGGGATAATCTGATTGCCTGCGGTAATGAACTGCGGGAAAAGTTTGGCCCGGCCGAGCTGGCCCGAAGAGCAGCTGCAAAGATTAACCGGCCAACAGTAATTGACAGCATAAGAAATTTGCGGGAAATCGATTACCTCCGCCAGCTAGATGATTTTGTCCTGGTAGCTGTGGATGCTCCGGTAGAGATCCGTTTCGAACGGGTGATGAGAAGGGGACGCAACGAATCAGTCTGCTCGCTGGCCGACTTCATAGCCAAAGAAGAATTGGAAAAAAGAAACGGTGAAACTGGCCAGCAGCTCGAAGCTTGCCTGCTGGCGGCAGATGTGCTCATCATTAACGACAGCAGTCTGGAAGAACTCTGGCAAAAACTGGAGGAACTGGGATGAAAAAAATTATTTCAGAATCGAAAACAAAACCAGCTAAATCATCAAACCCGAGCGCGCCGG
The DNA here is from genome assembly GCA_014359965.1 of Candidatus Aminicenantota bacterium. Classification (GTDB taxonomy): domain Bacteria; phylum Acidobacteriota; class Aminicenantia; order Aminicenantales; family Saccharicenantaceae; genus Saccharicenans. The sequence goes on along the minus strand of JACIYK010000022.1, from coordinate 6,647 downwards.
AAAGAATATCCAAAGATGAATACTATCTGGGCATTGCCCGAGAAGTTTCCAAAAGAAGCACTTGCTTCCGTCGCTCTATCGGCGCCATTATCGTGCGCGATGACCAGATTATCTCTACAGGCTACGTAGGAGCCCCACGAAAAACCAAAGACAGTCTAGAACATGGCTTCTGCCTGCGGGATAAGCTGGGCATCCCCCACGGCCAGCGCTATGAGCTGTGTCGTTCAGTGCATGCTGAACAGAATGCCATCATTAACGCCGCCCGGGCTGGAGTCAGTCTGCTTGGTGGAGATATGTTCATCTATGGCTCAGACCCTAAAACCGGTCAGCCCATTGATGCCTTCCCTTGTTTTATCTGTAAAAAAATGATTATCAACGCCGGTCTCAAGCGCGTGATCTGCTCTACCCATGATGGCGGTTTTCAGGTGTTTCTGGTGGACAGCTGGGTAAAAGACTGGCAGGAAAACGACATCCTAGACGATACCCACAAATACGGCCTGCCCATACAGATGGAACAAACCCAGAAAAGGAGATGACCATGAAGCTGTTAAAAAGAAATAAGCTTTTAAAAATAAAGAATGAAGAAAACTTCTGGCGACTTTTTATTTTCGCTCTTTTAATTCCTATAATAATCGGCTTTAAAACCTGGCTTTTTTCTCAGGAACAGCCTTCTACTTCTTCAACTCTTCTGAAACTTCTTGGGCTTCAGGTATCAGAAGAATCCCTGGATTACGTCCAGAACAAAACACAGTTTCAACTGCACACTCTTTTAACCGAGCAGAGGCATTCCAAAACCATGAATCTAAGTGAGAGAGTTCAGGCCGACACCCAGGCTGGGCTGCACATGCTTTTTTCTGTGGACGACGAGGTAGCTTCCCGCCTGGAACAGTTAGCTACCTCACCAGAACTAATCGAGCTGCTGGCTTTTGAGATAAAAAATACCATCCTCGAAGGGAAAAAAATCTACGTCTACGGCTGTGGAGCAACCGGCCGCCTGGCCAAGCAGATGGAAAGTACTTTCTGGCGTCCATTCTGGGGAACTTTACTTCAGGATAAGAATATCGGACCCAAAATAACACAGGCCTTCGGCCCCAACCTGATAGAAAGATTGATCGGAGAAATGACCGGTGGAGACCGGGCCCTCATCTCTTCTCTTGAAGGCTTTGAAGACCTGCAGCTAATAGGCCGTCTCCAGCTCTACGACCGGGGAGTGGAAAAAGGGGACCTGGTTATATGTGTGACCGAAGGTGGAGAAACTTCTTCCGTCATCGGCACTATCCTCACTGCCCTGGAGCAATGGAAAGCAGCCCCTGATTACACACCGGAAAAAAGCCGGAAAAAACTCTATTTTATCTACAACAACCCTGATGACCGACTTCGGCCTTTTGAAAGAAGCCGGAGAGTAATTGATGAACCTGGCATAACCAAGATTAACCTGACCACCGGACCCATGGCCATCACAGGTTCTACCCGCATGCAGGCCACCACTATTGAAACTTACGTAGTGGGCATAGCTTTGCAAAAAGCTGTTTATGAGCTTTTAAAGGATGTGCTTACCCCTAAAGAACTGGCTCAGGCTGGTTTTACCAGGCCTTACGAAGTGGTAGAGAACCTCAAAAATTTTAGGCCGATTTTAAATAAAATCAAAGAAACCGTCCCAGAACTTGCGCCCTGGACTGAGCTGGAAGCCAGGACTTACGCCAGCAATCACTTTTCCACCTACTTCGCCGACCGCGCTCTGATTACTGTTTTTATTGACAGTACCGAGCGCAGCCCGACTTTCCGGTTATTTCCGCTGGATACAATTGAGATTCCGGGCCGCCGCTGCTGGATTCAAGTCTGGACCCCAGCGCGGGACAGGATTGAAGCCTGGCAGCGTTTTCTCGGCCGACCTTTTCGCGGCCTGCAGGAAAGTTTTTACCGCCCGGAATTTGAGCAAAACATCGACGACCCTTACTTAAAACAGGCTGCTCTGGAAAGCCTGAAAAAAGCCGGCGACAACCAGCAGGAACTTTACGATTTTTCCTTTTCTGAGGAAAACATAAAAAAGAAAGGTCCTCAGCCTGATGATCTCGGAGTGGCCATTTGTTTGAGTCCAGAAGTAAATGACCTGCTAAACAGCAGTTCTTCCTTTAGCCGGTTCGTCAAACTTTTCCTGGACAAAAAAGCTAACGTGGTCACCGTCTGCGTTACTGAGCTTCCAGAGAAAAAAATAAACGAATTGCAGAGCAGGATAAGAAAGGTGTTAGCTTCTGACACTCCAACTACCAGGCTAAAGATGGTCTGGCTAAAAATAGACAGCGACCAGGATCCGTTTCGCCTGAAGCAGAACATAGCCCTTAAGATGGTACTCAACGCTCATTCTACAGCCGTGATGGCCAGACTCGGGCGGGTGGTGGGAAACACCATGACCAACGTCAGCCCGAGCAACCTCAAACTCATCGGCCGGGCCACTTATTTGATTCAATCCCACGTAAACGAAACTTTAAAGAAGCCTGAATGGATAAAAAAATACGGTTTGCGCTCTCCCATAACCTACGGCGAAGCCAATGCTGTGCTTTTTGATTCCATCGCTTTTCTGAAAAACCGAGAGGAAACAGCCGGGCAAACGGCCGAAGTAGCTCTATCTATTATAAGAATCCTGGAAGCCCTGCGCCAGAAAAAAGGAGTGAGCAACGAAGAAGCTCTGGCCCTCGTCCAGACCGTGGGACTGGCTGACTATCTTAAAAAAATCCTGAACTAAACTCTGGGGCTTTCAACTCGAAGACAGGGTGGTTGGGTTCTCGGCCTTTTCCGCTTCTGGGTTTTAACCTGGGGATAGACAAAAATTTCACCTGCGTAGTTGCGCATGACTACTTTCTCATCTGTTATAGACTGAACGTACTCTGGAATTAAGGGGATTTTTCCACCACCGCCCGGAGCGTCAATGACATACTGTGGAACAGCCAGACCAGAGGTCCAGCCCCTGAGCCCCTGATAGATTTCCAGTCCCTTTTCCACCGTCGTCCGGAAATGGTCTGTACCTTTTACATAATCTGCCTGGTATATGTAGTAGGGACGGACTCTGACCGTGAGTAATTTCTGCATCAGCCTGCGCATGGTCATCACATCATCGTTTACACCTTTGAGCAGAACCGTTTGATTCCCCAGAGGAATACCTGCATCCGCTAACATATTCAATGCCCTTGATGATTCCGGTGTAATTTCATCTGGATGGTTAAAATGAACGTTCATATAAAGGGGATGATACTTCTTGAGCATGTTAACCAGCTTCTCTGTTATTCTCTGGGGCAGGAAACAGGGCACGCGGCTGCCGATGCGCAGTATTTCCACGTGCTTTATAGCTCTCAGCTGAGCGAGGATACTTTCCAGTTTTTCATCACTCAGAATGAGCGGGTCTCCACCGGAAATGATGACATCACGAACCTCTCTGTGTTCCTTTATGTAATTGACACCGTCTTCAATGTAGCGGGGGTGAATCTTCATCGGGTCGCCAACTTTCCTCTTCCTGGTACAGAACCGGCAGTATGAGGCACAGCTGTGGGATACCAGAAACAGAACCCGGTCCGGATAACGATGAACAATGCTGGGTACCGGAGAATCCAGGTCTTCATCCAGCGGGTCCTCCTCTCCTGTGTTTTCTGCCAGTTCGGCCACATCAGGGACCACCTGTTTGTAGAGGGGATCACCCTTTCTCCTGATCAAGCTGGCGTAATAAGGAGTTATCTGGATTTTAAACTCACGATTGACGCGCCTCACTTCCTCCAGATCCAGTCCAAATCTCTCAGCAATTTCTTCAGGCGTTCTCAGACTGTCGCGTAAGATTAATTGCCAGTCGTCCATGTTCCCCTTTTCTCACTCCTTTATGAGAAATATTTGCCGAAGATAACCCGGTCGTCTCCCGGGCGATAAAAATCCGGGATGCGAGCCACTTCGGCATAACCCAGTTTTTCATAAAATTTTCTGGTTGGCTCATACTTGGGCTGAGAAGAAGTCTCAATCAGGATAAGACGTCCCTTTTTTCTTTTAACTTCTTCTTCCAGCCAGCGGACAAGCTCCTGGCCATACCCCTTCCCCTGTTCTGAAGGAGAGACAGCAATCCAGTAAAGGTCCCACGTTCCTTCAGTCAATGGGGTCGGACCGTAAGTCATGTAGCCAGCCACCTGCCCTTTTTCGTTTTCCACCACGACGACAAAGTAGTCACGCTGCTCGGGTTGATTTAGATAGATATCAATTAGCTCTTCTGCCACTTTCACCTCATCCGGCGTAAAAAAGCCAGTAGCGCGGATGAGTTCCAGCACCGGCTGACGGTCAGTTTTTTCCATTGGTCGAAGCATATTGTGCTTTTCTCCTCAAAGCGTTGGCAATCATCATTTTCCAGAAATCCGCATAGTCAATGCCGGCTGCTTTCAGAGCACGGGCATAACCAGCATCGAGGCTTATATCCGGGTTCGGGTTAACTTCAAGAATAAAAATTTCACCACTCTCGTTCATCCGTAAATCTACCCTGGCATAATCACGGCAGCCCATGACCTTAAAAGCATTAAGAGCCAGAGTCTGTAACCTTTCTCGCAGCTCATCATCAATTCTGGCCGGGCAGATCGGTGGGGTTGTTTGATAGAGGATGTGGTCAGGATACCACTTCGCTTCATAACTGCAAATTTTCGGATAACCTTCTGGCATACTGGAAAAATCTATTTCTGAAACGGGCAGTGCTTTCGGCTCACCGTCATCCAGAATGGCTACGTTAAATTCCCGGCCGTCAATGAATTCCTCCACAATGGCCGGCTGGTTATAAGTTTCTATGATTCTCTTCACCTGCTCCGCTAAAGCAGCAGTATCATAGACTACTGATTCAGGATGCACACCCAGACTGGCATCTTCTGAGTTTGGTTTGACAATCACCGGGAACCTCAGGTCAACCATATCTTCAGCTGAAGTAATTAACTGGCTGGGAGCTACGGGCAGGTTGTATGAACTTAATATAGCTTTAGCCTGGTGTTTATCCTGGCAGAGAGCCAGGGGCCTTGAACCATTGCCTGTAAACGGGATATGCAGGATTTCCATCACTGCTGCTACATTAGATTCCCATTGCGGCTTGCCAAAAAACCCTTCACACAGGTTAACAATGACATCCACATCCAGTTCTTTAACGCGGCGTAAGAAATTAAACATGCTTCGCTGAAGCGGTATGAGCGTAGCTTCCACCCCGGCCTTATTCAAAGTTTCACAAACTACTTCTGCTACTTTGGCCACTGAGTCTTCTGAGACTTTGTTCCTCCTGTAGATAAATGGCTCGTAAGTGTTAAAAGCCACTCCAACTTTTAAGCGTTCAGCTGACATAGGGCCCCCTGATTTCCTGTTGAGAATGCGGCTGGAAATAATCTTGACTGGCAAAATTTAAAGGTAAACCATACCTTTTGCAGGCCTCATATACCACCCTGTTTATGAGCTGCTCATAAGTATAACCAGCAGCACGCGCCGCTTTTGGCAGGCAGGAATTGTCTTCGGGATTTGGCAGAATACCGGGCAGAGGATTTATTTCCAGGATATTAGGCTCACCTTCAGCATCAAGTCTCAGGTCAATCCTGGCCCAATCTTTTATGCGCAGCAGCCGACAGGTTTCTTTCACCACTCTTTCTATTTTTTCCTGGAGTTCTGCAGAAAGTTCGGCCGGACAGCGAAAAATTTCCAGAGGTTTTTCTGGTCGGTCCCAAACCCATTTGGCTTCATAGGAATAAATAGGATTGGCTCCAGCCGGAAGCTGACTGTGATCAATCTCTACTACCGGGAGAATTTCAAGTTCAGGATAATTGCCGAGTACACCCACGGTAAATTCCCGGCCGGTCAAAAACTCTTCTATGATGGAAGGCTCATTATAAAGCCTTTTAATCTCAGCTACCTTCTGCCGCAGCTGTGAAAAATCTCTGACTACTGAATTATCTTTTATGCCTTTGCTAGAACCCTCATAAAGCGGTTTGACAATAGCCGGAATGGTTACTTCGGCCGGTATGCTGTTTTCATCTTCCACCACCCAGAAACGCGGGTTGGGCACACCGTAGTAAGAAAGAATTTCTTTAGCCCGGGATTTATCAAGACAGATACCCAGCGTGAGCGGGTCTGAACCAGTATAAGGAATATTCAAGACCTCGCAGATGGTAGGAATATGCGATTCGCGGTTCGGTCCATAAAGTCTTTCTGCGATGTTGAAGACTAAATCTGGTTTTTCCTGCTGGAGCTTCGGATAGGCTTCTTCGTCGGCTTCTATCAAAACTACCTGATGAAACTTTTGAAGTGCTTGCTGAACGGCGATGATTGTTTCATCGCTGTCACATTCAGCAAGCATATCAGGTGGAGGTTCTTCCCCTTCTTCTATTTTTTCTTCGTGAGGAAAACGAATCAGCGCTTTGGACATGCCCTGTTTAGAACTGAAAAGCAATGCGATTTTCATGGCCATTTCTCTTTGTCGTTTGAAATTTGAATAGTCATTCCCCCATCAGATTTTTTAAATCGCTGCTTTCAGTCTAATTTTTTCTTTCATTTTCACTTGTATATATACAGCTTTTTTTCTGGATGTCAATAGTTTTTTGCGAAAATTATACTTTTTTTGTATTTTTTTTTAGATAACCACAATCAGTGGTGGCGGA
>JACIYK010000219.1 GCA_014359965.1 Candidatus Aminicenantota bacterium | reverse complement strand
ACCTTAGCTAGCTTTCTAAGGTCACCCTTTAAAATCCAGGCATTCAGCCAATAGAAAAATCTTAAAAAGTGAGAGTGCTTTTCTCCATCAAGCTGGGGGGAAATCCAGCCTAAAAGCAACCCATTGGTATAACCATCGTCTTGCTTGAGCCAGACATCATTTTCCAGGTTGAAATTGAAAATACCACCATCTTTGACCGGAGGGTTAAACTGACAGAAAGATAGGCCGCCTGCGAAATTAATTATTAAGAACACGAGGACTGGCTTTTTTAAGAAAACATCTTTTAGTTTTTTCCTTTTCATGAATACCAGCCCCCATAGAGATAGAGCGTCAACTTTCAGGTTAAATAGATAATTCTTTTTCCTACTTGAGCTTCCTGCTTCCAGCAGAATCTTTCCGTTCAAAAGCTACTTTTGCCTGAGATGAAAAAAAATCAGCCTCTGGCTACCTTTTCCAGCTTTTTCATGATGCTGAACATAAAAGCCGCAGACAGGAGGCAAGCCACTACCAGTATGGACCATAGGGTCCAGAGCGGAACTTTCATCCACAACCAGCCAACCACCCCCACCAGGTAGTTACCGATAGCCGTAGCCGCAAACCAGCCACCCTGCATCAAACCTTTATACTTTGGTGGTGCCACCTTGGAAACAAAGGAAATACCCATCGGGCTGAGGAAAAGCTCAGCCACTGTCAAAAGGAAATAGGTGCTGATGAGCCAGTAGACTGAAACCTGATACTCAGGTGGGGCCACTTTACCGCCTAGTTCGGCTGGGCTGGGCAACCTGAGAGAACATATAACCAGAATGGAAAAAGCCAATGCTGTAAGCAACATTCCGTAACCAATTTTTCTAGGCGCTGAGGGTTCTTTACCTTTCTTGTTCAGATAAGCGAAGAGGGCAATTACCAGCGGCGTTAATGAGACTATGAAGAAAGGATTAAAATGCTGGAAACGCTGTGGCTGGAAGGGGTTGACTTCTGGATAGGTTTTATAGCGCATATAAGTCAGGACTCCAAAGACCACAGCCGTAAGAGCCCCAGCCAATCGAGCATTCCGGCTGGCTCCTTTCTTCAAGAGAAAGAAAAGTCCAACTAGCGCTAAATAAAGCGGTATGAGGCCGGTCAGGTCAAACCACAAGTTAGTGAGTCTATCCACCTGAGGAACGGTATAATCGCGAGCAAAAAAGGTCATGGTCACTGCTGACTGCTGAAAAGCCATCCAGAAGAAAATGACTACAAAAAAGACCAGCATCAGAGCTACTAGTCTTTCTTTTGTCTGTTCAGGAGTGAGCTCCACCACCTGAGATTTCAGCTCTTCTGAAACGGCTTTCTGTTTTTCTGTGAAATCAGCGTGTTTATAATACTTCTTGAATCCCCAGAAAATGAGCATGGAAATAATTAAGCTCAGACAGGCTACTCCAAAGCCGAAATGGTAAGACTTGCTTAAAGAGCCCAGGTAATTTTCGGCAAAAGATTTTAAATTATCCAGCGTCAGAGATGGGTTTTGTTCCCTGGCTACTTCTAAAAACTGGGAAACATCAGCCAGTTTGCCCTGGAGAAAATCATGAGCCAGGGCCGGAATGCGGGCATCATAACGGAAATGGTCTTTAGCCAGAATCCAGTTGCAAATTTTTTCCGAAGCCGAGGGAGCAAACATGGCTCCAATGTTTATGCCCATGTAAAAAATGTTGAAGGCCCGGTCGCGCAGAGCACTGTACTTGGGATCATCGTAAAGATTTCCCACCAGGGCCTGGAGATTTCCTTTAAACAGACCAGTTCCCAGAGCAATAACCGCCAGAGCAGCCAGCACCAGACCAAAACCTGTATTAAACTGGGTGGGCAGGGCCAGCATTAGGTAGCCAATGAACATTACCACCAGTCCCAAACTTATGGTCTTGCCATAACCCAGCACTCGGTCGGCCAGATAACCACCGAGCAACGGGAAAAAATACACGCAGAACATAAATATGCCATAAATATAGCCAGCCGAACCTGAACTCAAACCGTACTTGGCCTGCATGAACAGGACAAAGATACTGACCATGGTATAAAAGCCAAACCGTTCGCCCATGTTGGCGAAGAAGGCCACGATTAAACCTTTCGGATGTCCTTTAAACATGACCGTGGTTCTCCTTCCTGTTTAAATTTATTAAAAGGCCTGGCACTGCCTTCGTCGGTTTCTGAGCAGCTCCAGGAAAAGTTCGTTAACGGTTTTTTCCATCACCTGACGGAATCTTTCTATGGTCTCCCTTTTTTCTTCGCTCCAGTACTTACTGATATAAAGCGGCGGGCCAACGTTCACATAAACCTTGGCCGGAACTCCAAATGGTATGTGGGTACCAAAAAAAGCTATGGGCGTAACTGGAACATCCAGTCGAAACTCTTGGTAAAGGTCATAGGCCATAACTGCCGCGCCGTGCCGGAACCTGGCCACATAAGGATTGGGGTCAGCATCATTGAAATGGCCCCGGCCCTGAAGGGCAATAATAGCTCGTCCTTTTTTCAAATACTCCTCACATTTTTTTACGGCCGCCGCCCGGCCGGCATAAAGGTCAACCGGAATGTAACCAACTTTAGCAATATTGGAGGAAATATAGCGGACAATAAGGGAAAAGAAAGGCGCCAGCAAAAAGTGGACAACCATACCCGCGTTCTTCATGCTGCGGTAAAGATGTTTTTTAACCAGGAAGCTGAATTCCTCTTTGCTGAAAATCATTTTATTGGCCGTGAAAAAAATTGGACGAGGAACGATTTTAAAAAGTACAGCCACATCTTTATAGCTGCCTACATGATTTCCCACGATAATGTTCGGCCCTTCCCGAATAAAATTCTCCGCACCTTTGATTACCAGTTTTTTGGGAAAGAGAGCCAGGTTGCTCAGGCGCTGGATGACTTTTTCAAAACTTTTTAATTCTTCTTCAAATGTCCTCGGCATGGGTTAAATATTTTAACCCAGAATTTTTTTGATTTCAAAAGAAACCTTAAACAAAAAAAATCAAAGTTAAAGAAATTTCAGAACTAGACATTTACCAAAAACAGACGGCCGGTTATGATTAAAAAGATGATAAAAGCTGCCGGCAGTATCTGGCTTTAACTTCCAGCTCTTTTTTCTGCGATTCCAACCGCTCGGCTTTACGCTTCCAGCCCCTGAGTCGGGCCTGGCTGATCAGTTGTTCTGCTTGTTTGATCTCCTGCTCAAGAAGGTTAGCGGCCAGGGTTAATTCTTGCTTAGCTTTTCTGCTGTCTTTCAATTTCAGATAGGTCTGGCCCAGGAAATAATGTCCGTCGTCAAAAGTGCGGTCAATTTTCAACGATTGTTGAAAATTCTCACTGGCTTTCTTCCATTCTTCACGGCGGAAATTTATCAATCCCAGAATGTAGTAAGGCAGGTAATAAGAAGAGCTTATTTACAGAGCAGTCCAACAATCGGCTTCCGCTTCCGCCAGGCGGTTTAATATCAGATGGCTCAAAGCACTTAGCGCATAGCCAAAAATTTCATAACTTCCCCCAATCTCAATCAGGGCCTGCAGGATTTCAAGAGCACTAGTCCAGTCAGCCATCTCCACCAGAACCAGACTCTGGTAATAAAGAGTTTCTTCATGATCAGGAATGACTGCGGTTATAGCCTGCAGATGGTGAAGAGCCTGTTCATACTCCCCTTTTTCTCTAAAGATAAGCGCCATCTGAAGATGAGCCCTGGGCATCTCTTCATCCAACGATAAAGCTTTTTGTAAATATTTTTCTGCTTCTTCGTACTTTTTACCAAGGAAAGCCAGCTCGCCAAGCTCACCCA
>JACIYK010000218.1 GCA_014359965.1 Candidatus Aminicenantota bacterium | reverse complement strand
TTTGAGCCTGGACCACGGAGAGAAAACTGATTAATACAGATATAGCAAGAAAAATGATGAGCAAATTTTTTACTCGCCATAATTTCTCATACTTCATTTTTTTGTCCTTTCCCTGGGAATTTAAGAATAAAAGTTTAACCTCAGTCTTACCTGAAATCAAATGAGAATTTAATTATCTGAAGAAGTCAGCCAAGTTTATGAGCGGAGTTAGCCGTTTTCTGATAAATTCAGCTCTGGTTAAAAAACTCTGGGCCATAACCAGTTAGGGGTGGGTCCCGATAAAAAATTGCTGAGCCTGGCCCGCCGGTATTCCAAAAAAAGAGATTTTTGTTACAATAAAAACTGTAAAAAGAGGTTAAAGTTCATGGGGCTTTTTCCTGTCAGACCAGAAAAAGAAAAAAATCTACTGGAGAGAATGGCCAGGCTGGGTATCAAAGAATCTGACCTGGAAGAGAAATTTATCCGTTCTCAGGGAAAGGGTGGTCAGAAGGTGAATAAATCAGCTACCTGTGTTTATCTGAAACATCTGCCCACGGGCCTGGAAGTTAAATGTCAGCGAGAACGCAGCCAGGCTCTCAACCGCTTCCTGGCCAGACGCCTGCTGGTGGAAAAACTGGAAGCCAGGCTTCTGGGGAAAGAAACTGAAGAGAAACAGAGGATAGAAAAAATCAGAAGACAGAAAAGAAAAAGGTCAAAAAGAGCCCGGGAAAAAATGCTGGCCGACAAAAAACACCGGGCTCTGATCAAGGAAATGAGGAAAGTTTTTTTGGGTGAAGAATTTGATTAAAAATTAATGGCCAGAAATAAGGTATAAATCAGGAAGCCAGGTGCAGTATAGCCTGAAGCAGCAAGTTAGCTCCTTTTTCCAGGTCTTCAGGATTGATGGCTTCTTCCGGGACATGACTCAGCCCATTTATAGAAGGTATAAAAATCATTGCCGAGGGGCAGAGAGAAGAAATTATCTGGGCATCGTGTCCGGCGCCGCTGGGAAGAAGCCTGTAGTCATAGCCAAGTTGCTGGCATAATTTTTCCAAAAGGTTTAAGAGCCCGGATTCTACTTTTACGGGCTCGGTGCGGTCCACTAACTGATGGTAAAAGGAAAGACTTCGGGTGGAGGCTACTTCCCTGGCTAAAGAAAGCAGTTCTTCTTCCATCTGGTTTAGAGAAATAGCCTCGTGACTGCGCATATCCAGGGTAAAATCTGCTTCACCGGGAATCACAGAGAAAGAACCTGGTTTAAGCGTCACCCGGCCAACCGTTACCGTATTTTCCTCGTATTTTCTCATTACCAGCTGATGGGCTTTGAGGGCAAAATCAGCCAGCCCGATAAAAGCATCCCTTCTTAGCTCCAGTGGTATGGTTCCGGCATGTCCGGCCTGCCCTATAAAAGTGGCCCTGTAATATCTTTTACCCGCAAAGGAAGAGACTAGACCTATAGCCACCCCCTCTTCTTCCAGGACAGGTCCCTGCTCTATGTGCAGTTCCAGAAAAGCGATAAGCTCGGGTCTGGTTTTGGCGGCTTCAGCCAGGGAGGTCAGGGAGAGCCCGGATTTTTCCAGTATTTCTTCCAGTGAATGACCAAATTGAGTACGAGCTTTTTTAAAATTATCAACCTGCAAGTTACCGGTAAAGGCCCGGCTGCCCAGGAAATCCCCCACAAGATTTCCTTCTTCATCTGTAAAAGAGGCTATTTCCAAGGTTTTATCAACGCTGATGTTCTCTTCTTTTATTCTTCTCAGGCATTCCAGAGCAGCTACCACTCCTACGGCCCCGTCGAAGCGACCGCCGTTAATTACTGTGTCCAGATGAGAGCCAGCCATAACTACAGGGCTGGTCCGGCCGGGCAGGGTGCCAAAGATGTTGCCAGCGCCGTCCTGGCGGTAGATAAGACCGGCTTCCTCAATCCGTTCTTTTAGCCACCGGCGGGCCTGGAGGTCAGGCAAACTGAAGGATGGACGTGATATTCCGCCTCGCTTATCTTGACCGATTTTCCCCAGCTCTTCTAAATCATGGAGAAGCCGAGGAAAATTTATTCTTAGTTTTTCCCAAGCCATTTTTATTCCTTTTCTAAAAGAGTTACCATTTCTTTTACGGCCTGAGGTAAACCAACCATAACAGCTCTGGCGATGATGGCAAAACCGATGCTCAGTTCAGAAATTTCTTTAATTTCCACGATAGGCTGAACATTGTGATAATCTAGGCCATGACCGGCGTGAACTTCCAAACCGAGGTTTCTGGCATAAGCAGCAGCACTTTTTATTTTCTGCAGATGTTTTTCTTTCTCTTTTTCCAGAGAGGCTTCGGCATACTTTCCGGTGTTGATTTCCACCAGGTCAGCGCCCACTTCACGGCAGGCAGCAATCTGTTTTTCTTCTGCGTCCACAAAAATGCTTACCCTGATACCGGTTTTTTTCAGCTTAGGTAAAAAATCCATTAGATGTTTTTTCTGAGACAGAACATCCAGCCCACCCTGGGTGGTTACTTCGTTGGGACTTTCAGGCACTAAAGAAACCATGTCTGGCTTGATTTTTCTGGCAATGGCCAGCATTTCTGGAGTGGCTGCCATTTCCACGTTGAGCTTGGTTTTTATCACCTGGCGAAGAAGTTGCAGGTCTCTTTCCTGAATGTGGCGGCGGTCTCCTCTGATATGACAAACAATACCATTGGCCCCGGCCTGTTCAGCCAGAAGAGCGGCCAGCACCGGTTCGGGTTCGCTGGCTTTGCGGGCCTGTCTCAGGGTGGCTACATGGTCAATATTAACGGCCAATCTCATGATTGCCTCCTTTGTAAATTGATGGTTTTTTATCCAAGTTGACTTTTTATAAAGTCAGCCATTTTTCTGGCCAGGTTCTCTATTTTTTCCTGTTCTCTTCCTTCAATCATTATTCGGGCTAGCGGTTCTGTTCCGGAGTAACGCACTTCTAGACGGCCTTCACCAGCCAAGGCTGCTTTTATTTCCTCTACCAAACTATCATATCCAGGAATCTCAGAAAAAGGAATTTTTTCCCTTACCCTGATGTTAAGCAGTACTTGAGGAAATTCCTTAAAACCTTCTACCAGCTTGGAAATCTTTTGCCCTTTTTCCAGCAAAACCTCAATCATTTTCAGGGAGGTCAGAAGTCCATCGCCGGTAATAGCCTGGTCCAGGAAAATAGTATGACCGGATTGTTCCCCGCCAAGATTCAGCTGCTGCCGTAGCATTTCTTCCAGCACGTACCTGTCACCAACTTTTGTCCGCAGCATTTTTATACCGTGTTCGGCCAGGGCTAGTTCCAGTCCCATGTTGCTCATAATGGTGGCCACCACCGTATTATGGTTAAGTCGGTTTTTTTCTTTAAGGTTTACAGCCTGAACATAAAGTGTGTGGTCACCATTGAGTAGACGGCTTTCTTCATCAACCCAGATGGCCCGGTCAGCATCGCCGTCGTAGGCTATGCCCAGGTCAGCTTTTTCTTTTTTGACTGCTTTTTTTAAAGCTTCAGGATGAAGAGAGCCGCATTCTTGGTTGATGTTTTTCCCATCAGGCTGACAGTTTATGGCCAGGACTTCAAAGCCAAGGCGGCGGAATAACAGCGGAGCCAAATCTGAGCTGGCTCCGTTGGCACAATCAATCAGCAGCTTTAGCTTTCTTGTATTTCTGGAGGAGAAGAGCTGCTCCAGATGGTTTAGGTAATTCAATCTGAATTTAGCCTCCTCTGCCACTTTAGCAGGTTTTACGGTCAGGTCCTTTTCCCTGGCCTCCAGAATTTTCTTTTCCAGCTGTTCTTCCCAGTCTTCAGGTATTTTAGTGCCTTCAGCCGAAAAGATTTTAATCCC
>JACIYK010000217.1 GCA_014359965.1 Candidatus Aminicenantota bacterium | reverse complement strand
GCTTGACCGGAAGGAACAGGAGAGAAAGCTGGAAAAAATAGCGACTGTTTTTCAGATTGAGCCTTTGCTCCATCGCTTTCCCGAGGAACTTTCTGGTGGTGAAAGACAAAGAATACATTTAGCCCGGGCTTTTATCATTCAACCAGAATTTCTCTTCCTCGATGAACCGTTCAACGGGCTAGATGTTCAATACCGGGAACAGCTCATGGCTGATTTTTACCGCATCAGAAAGTTCACCCGTACTACCACCATTCTGGTGACCCATCTTCGCCAGGAAGCTGCCTACCTCGGCGACAGGCTGGCTGTCATGGTGAACGGCCGTATTGTCCAGACCGGAACTACGGAAGAAATCTCTGCCTGCCCGAGGACACCAGAAGTTTCCCGGCTTATGGGTCATGAAACCCTGGTAGAAGGACAGGTGATAAGTTCAGATGATGGGCTTCTAGAAATTGAAGCACACGGGCAGAAGATATACGCTTTTGGCCAGTATCAGAACGGAGAAAAAGTAGTCCTGACTTTTAGACCAGAGGAAGTTATTCTGGCCAGGGAAAAACCAGCGACTAGTGTCAGAAATTGGTTTATGGCAGAGGTAAAAGAGCTACGGCCAATTGAACTTGTGGTTCTAGTGAATCTGGAGTGCGGTTTCAGACTTAAAGCTTTTATTTCCCGAACCTCAGCTGAAGAACTTGACCTGCAGCCGGGCCAAAAAGTATGGGCTGGGGTAAAAGCTTCAGCTCTGCGTGCCCAAACAGGGAATAAATAACAGAACATTATGGCAAAGGAGTGAAGGATGATTTCCTATGAAAAAGCCAGGAATCTGGTCATAGAAAGAGCCTATCCGTTGGGAAAGGAAAAAGTAGAGCTGGAAGCAGCGCTTGGCTGTGTGGCTGCTCAGGAGGTTCGTGCGAAAGTTCCGCTACCGCCCTTCAAAAATTCGGCGGTGGATGGCTATGCAGTTAGAAGCGCAGATACAGTGATAGTGGAACAACCGATCAGGCTGAAGCTTCTGGCTGAACAGCCGGCGGGGGAATATTTCAGGAAAAGGCTGAGCCACAGACAGGCAGTAAAGGTCATGACTGGGGCTCCAGTTCCTGCTGGTGCCGATGCTGTAATCCCAGTAGAAGAAGCTGAAGAAGAGGGAGATGGTGTAATTTTAAAAAGGCAGGTCCGCCCTGGTGAGAATGTCAGAGAAGCGGGCGAAGATGTGGCTAAAGGAGCAGTGATAATTGAGAGGGAAACTCTGCTCACGCCACCGCACCTGGGTCTCCTGGCTGCCTGCGGGTTTCGTGAGGTGTTGGTTTACAGACGTCCCCGCCTGGCCGTGCTTATCACCGGAAATGAACTTTGTCAGCCCGGAGAAAGGCTAAGGCCCGGAAAAATTTATGATTCTAACTCCACCATTCTCCAGGCCCTGATTAAAACCAGCGGAGCAGAGCTGATAAGTCTCAGGCGGGTTAAAGATGATTTGAAATCAATGGTGGCAGCTATAAAGCTGGCTTCAGCCAGAGCCGATATTATCATCACTTCGGGTGGTGTCTCGGTGGGTGATTATGACCTGGTTAAAACCGCAGCAGTGAAAGCTGGAGCGCAGGAAATTTTCTGGAAAGTAGCTCAAAAACCTGCCAAACCCCTGGCCTTTTATGACTTAAAAAAAGGTAAAAAGTCTATCTGGATTTTTGGCCTGCCGGGCAACCCGGGTGCGGTGATGATTTCCTTTGAAGAATACGTACGCCCGTTCATCAAAAAATGCTCTGGGTTAAAGGATTTCTGGCCCCAGGAGGTGGAGGCTGTGCTGACAGCTTCTTACCGGAAGAAAAAAGGAAGACTGAACTTTGTTCGAGTTGTGTTGGCAAGGAAAGAAAATGACTGGCTAGCCACACCTCTAAGTCGGCAAGAATCAGGCATCATTTCCAGCCTGGCCCAAACTGACGGGCTGGCTCTCATACCTGCTGAAGCGGATTTGCTGCCAGCAGGTACAAAAGTAAAGGTGCATATAGTGGGATGGAAAAAGAACGAGGTTAAGATTTAAATGAAGGACAGGTTCGAACGGCAGATAAACTACATGAGGATTTCAGTGACCGACCGCTGCAACCTCCGCTGTTTTTACTGCCGCGGGGTGCAGGATTTTTCATTTATCCCGCATGAAGAAATACTAACTTACGAAGAAATTTTGCGTCTGGTGCGGATTGCTCTGAAGCTGGGTATAGACCGTTTTCGGCTGACTGGCGGAGAACCCTTGGTGAGAAAGGACATTGAAAACCTGGTGCAGGAAATTAACCGCTTGGAAGGTGTCCGTGATTTATCGCTAACCACCAACGGCCTTCTTTTACCTGATTACCTGGAAAAGCTAAAAGCCGCCGGGCTTAAAAGACTGAACATCTCGCTTGATACCCTGCAGGCTGACAAATATAAAAAAATAACTGGGTTTGATGGTCTGGAAAAAGTTCTTTTCGCCATCACCCGAGCACTGGAGCTGGGTTTTGACCCCGTTAAAATCAACGTTGTTTTACTGAAGGGGCTTAATGAGGAGTTGGATGATTTTATTCAACTGGCTTTTGCCCTGCCGGTGCATATCAGGTTTATAGAGTTGATGGAATTCTCGCCTGAGGATGGCTACTTTGTTTCTGGAAAACAATTAAGGGAGAAACTTTACCACGAATACGCTCTAGAGACTATGAAAATTGCTGGTTCCGGTCCAGCTAGAAATCATTATAGAATAAAAGGCATGAAGGGAAGTTTTGGATTTATTCTGCCCTACAGTGACCATTTTTGTGGCTCATGTAACCGGCTGCGCCTTTCAGCTGATGGAAAACTTCAGACCTGTTTATTTTCTAGTGAAACCACTGACCTGAAAGGACCGCTGCGCCGTGGTGCCCGCGAGGAAGAGATTATCTCTTTGATAAAAGAAGCCCTGGCCCGCAAGCCAGGCAGCTGGGCTGATAACCATAGCCAGGTGAAGAGAAATGGCCTTCGTAGTATAGGAGGGTAGAAAGGAGAAAAATAGGATTGAAAGGAGAAAAAAATGAAAAATAAATATGGGAATAGAAGAAATAAAAACAAGGAAAGAGAACAGAGAAAAACACAGCCAGATGTTGAGCAAACAATGGACGCTGGAGTTAAATCGAAAGCAGGACAATCAGGTTTAAAAAAGCCAGCTAATACTAAACTGAAAATGGTGGAAGTTGACGAAAAGCCTGAAACCTTAAGAGTAGCTGAAGCCAGGGGGGAGGTCAGAGTCAGTCCTGAAGTTATGAAGCGGCTTCTGGAAAACAGCCTGCCCAAGGGTGATGTGCTGGCAGCGGCAAAATTAGCGGGCATTCAGGCAGCCAAAAGGACTTCAGAGTTGATTCCCCTGTGTCATCCGCTGCGTATTACCTCGGTATTGGTCGAGGTTGTCCCGCATGCTGAAAACAATACCGTGGAAGTTAAAAGCCAGGTCAAGGCCGTCGACCGTACAGGCGTGGAAATGGAAGCCCTGACAGCTGTAGCTGTGGCCTGTCTGACCATCTATGATATGAGCAAGGCTTTGGACAAGAAGATGGTTATCAGTGGAATACATCTTCTGACTAAAAGTGGAGGCAAAAGCGGTCCATTCCGCTGGGAAGAAAATGTTTAAGGTGATAATAGCTTAATATGATATTGGTAATTAAAGGTGAAGAAACGTGAAGTGGTCGCAGCAAATCCATTAAAGCGGAGGAGAGTCTTGATGGCGGAGGGAATTTTTAAAAATTAAAGAAAAAGTAAATTAGGTATGAAGACAGCAGTGGCAAGATTTTTGTCGATGGTCTGGTTGTATCGGTCAGATAAACTTACGTTAAAAAACAGGTATAAAAAAATTCTAAGAGCT
>JACIYK010000216.1 GCA_014359965.1 Candidatus Aminicenantota bacterium | reverse complement strand
TCGGTAGTCAACCCGGAAGCCTTTTCTGAGATTAAACTTGAAAGTGGCTCTACCATCGCCATTTTCCCCATGATGGGCGGGGGGTAATTCTTTTTTTTAATAAGTTTGAGTTTCTTGAGATTGGTTTAGATTTTTAACTGATAGAGCTAGGTTTCTGGTACTTCTCAGCCCGTTTATTCTATCAATGGCATGGAGGTAAAGAAGGTAATTGCCGGCTGGAAGCGGTTCTGTTTTTATCCGCACAATAAAGGTCTGCCGGTCAGCTTCCTTTCTGGTTTCTACCGGCTGCAGTATGGCCGGGATATTAAAGGTCTGGTCTTTTTCTGTGCGGAGAAGTATGGCCTTTAGTTCAAGGCTAGGGTTTTTTATTTCTGAAAGGCCGCAGGAGAGCAGCAGGTAAAACTCTTCGCTTCCGGCGGGAACTTGTGGTTGCTGCGGGGTGTAATGCTTGGTACCAAGAGGGAGGAAAGAAGAAAAATTATGGTAATTGACAGAAGAAGATGGTTTAAGGACCAGGGGTTGACCGAGACTTAATCCGTTTTTCATTTCTTCTCTTATACCCACTTCGGTCGAACCAAGAGCTGCTTGTCCCGAGTCCAGGTTCCTGACTACTACCCGACATTTGTAATTTCCCGGCGGCGGGTCAAAAGGTGAAGATAGATAAATCTGTTCCGCTTCGGGAAGGGAGCTAAGCTTAAATTTTTGCCGGTCCATTTTCACCAGGTTATTCTCAGCGTCAAAAATGACGTAGAGAAGTTCCATCTTGTTGCCAGCCAGTTTAATCAGTTCTTCTTTGAGCAAGCGGGCCCAGAGAATAAGGTTTTCTTTTCCTCTGATAAAATAGCTGAAGCCGCCGCTTTTTAGCTCCAGCGGAGTTTGCAAGATTGGTTTTTCACTCAGGCAGAGGTCTACCAGGTGAAGCTGTTTTTCCAGAGCGGATAGTTCCTTGAATGGTTTGGGGTTAAAATAACCTTTCTGGGAAAAAACTTTGACTCCCGGCCGGTTGACCTTCACCTTGATTTCATGAAACTGGCCATCCCATTTTTCATCCACGTAATAGCCAAGAACATAGTAGCAACCCGTCATTTTCTGAACATCATCCAGTGCTCGGGGGAAATTATTGACATTGCCGAAGTATTTTCCTCCAGAAAAATCAGCAATTTTCCCTAGGGTGAGCATGCCGGTTAACCGCTGGTCAAGGTTCAAACGGGTGGTCGGGTCTTCAGTGTCAAAAGCATAAAAAACCAGATTGGCATGAGTAATCTGTTTTTGTAGATCATTAAGGTAATGCTGGATTTGCGTTTGCCCCCAATCTTGCCTGAAGCCGCGGGATGGGTCTGCAACCTGAATGCCGTAAATCAGGGAGTAGGGAATGCCGGCCGAGAAAAACAGAACATGTTTTATGCCTGGAACGTAGCCAAGGGCCTGGGACAATTTGGTCATTTCCCGGAGAAAAGTGATGGCCTGCACCTTGTTTTCTCCGGTCATGGCTGCCCTCTTCATTTCGTCCGAGCCCAGATAACCTGGCTGGTTTGGGTCATCAACGGAAAACATTCCCGCACCAACGTAACCTTGCTCGGACACATCCAGAAGGTTTTCTTTGTTTGCTTCTGACCAGTATCTTATCTCCAGATTTTCCACGCTGCTCTGGTACCTGTTCAGACCGATGGATTCTATGAATTTTCGTATCTTGGTGTGGTCCCGGGTGAGAAATTCTCGGACAGCCAGCCCCCCTTCCAGAGAGTAGGTGATGATACCGATTTCGTCTTCCGGCTGGACAATTTTATTCATGAAATCAAGGGCTGCCTCTCTGGTGGCACGCACTCCTTTTTTGTTGTTAAAGACAAAATCAAAGAGAAAGAAGAATTTTCTGGTAAGTTTTTCAGTCGCTGGATGGGGTTTATTTTGAGCCTGATTTTGCTCCTGGGTTTCGCTTTCTTCGCCGGCAACTGGTAAAGCAAAAGATTGAAGATGTTTTTCAAACTCCGTTATGAATTTTCTTTCGTTATTATCAAAGACTGTAAAGTCTTCGCGGTTAAGGTCAATGACCGGATTTCCTTTTTTATCGGTGGCATAAACCTGAACCAGCTTCAAGGTAACGTTGACTTCGTGTTTGATTTTTTCCTGTCCCGAAGGTTCGGGTTGTGCTTGGGAGTAGCCGTGGGAAGAAAGCAAGAAAACGGCGAAAAACAGAAAAATTATCAGGCTTTGGATGCGCAGCGTCGGATGTCTGCTACCAGACCTGGTTTTGAATAAAGCGGCAGAAATCATTTATTTATTATCAATGATGTTTTTTTTCCTATTACCATTTTAGATTCAAAGCGATATTTTTTCAATAAAATGATTAGACCAAAAACAAAATCTATTTAGCAGCCAGAAATAGGTGAGAGTTTGTTGTCTCTTTTCTGTTTTTAAGCAGATTAGACTATCTTGGTAAATAGCTGAGCATTAAACCCTGGAAGGCCAGATTTATTTTTCGAAAGTCAGTGTTAGTTCAACTGCCCGCCAAAATTTAGAAGATGTCTTTTAGCCGCCTAAAATATTTAATATATTACATTTTTCTTGACTTTTTTGATAAGGCAAAAATAATAAAAAAGAAACAATGTTCTCAGAAATTTTTTGTAAATAATATTTCAATGGGAATTCAGAATTAAATTTAGAAAAAAATGAGGAGGTCATATGAGAAAAAGTGGATTTTATAAATTCACATTAGCCCTTTTTGTGTTAGGAGCATTTCTAACTGCTTCGGGCATTTTATTTGCTCAGGGTAAGCTAGAGGACTATGAGCGGGCAGCAGCTTTGAGGGAAAAATTTGAGAGCCAGGTTCTTAACCTGCCCGACCGGGCAGTGTGGGTCGAGAAAACGCCGCGCTTCTGGTACAGAAAAGCTGTAAAGGGTGGACATGAATTCATCCTGGTTGATGTCGAAAAAGGTGGTAAATCTCTGGCCTTTGACCACGAAAAACTGGCAGCCTCTCTCAATAAAGAAACTGGTGAAAAATTTACCGCTAAAACGCTTCCTTTTCGTAGCATTAAGTTTGTTGAGAATGAAAAGTTTTTAGAATTTGAGTTCAAGGATGCAGTGTGGAGAGTTGACTTGGCTACCTATGCGCTCAAAAAGGTGGGACCAGCGCGGTCGCGTCTGAGGGATGGCTGGCAGGATGTGGGCGGCCCGGCAGCCCAGGCAGCCTCTGCAGAGAGCAAGGCGTCCCCGGATAAAAAATGGGAAGCTTTTATCCGGAATTATAATGTCTGGCTTTGCTCTTTAGAAAGCAAAGAGGAATTTCCGCTCAGCTGGGACGGTAACGAAGGTAATTATTACACTTTCCAGTCAATTGAGTGGGCACCGGATTCAAAAAAACTTCTGGCTGTTCGCCTGCGGCCTGGGTTGCACCGAAAAATTCAATACGTGAATTCATCACCCGCAGACCAGTTACAGCCAAAGTATTTTTCTCTCGGCTATACCAAGCCAGGTGACCCTCTGGACCTCCCCCAGCCGGTGCTGTTCCTGGTGGAAAACAGGAAGCAAATCAACATTGACGACAGCCTATTTCCCAATCCCTACGAGCTTTCTAATTTTGCTTGGCGCAAAGACAGCAGGGCTTTCACCTTTGAATACAATCAGCGCGGACACCAGGTTTACAGAGTGCTGGAAGTTGATGGAACAACTGGTCAGGTTAGGGTTCTGATAAACGAAGAAAGCCCTACTTTTTTCTGTTATTCCAGCAAAAAGTTTCGTTATGACCTGGATGATGGTCGCGAAATTATCTGGATGTCCGAGCGGGATGGCTGGAACCATCTATATCTTTATGATGGCCAGACGGGTCAGGTCAAAAATCAAATCACAAAAGGCG
>JACIYK010000215.1 GCA_014359965.1 Candidatus Aminicenantota bacterium | reverse complement strand
TCCTGGCATCTTCCACACCAAACTTAATCGGAATTCCGTCAGAGCTTCTCTTTCCGGCCGTTACTGTCTTGCTGCTGAAGCCGCGTCCAAGACCCGGATTCCAGCGCACTGCCATCCGCACCGGCTTTTTTAGCCGCAGGCGCCTGCGTGCAGTTTCCAGAATCTTTATCTGCTCATAAGCGTCTATATTAACTGTAACACCAGGATGTCTCAGCACCTGCTCAAAATCTTCCTGACTGATGGAAGTGCCGGTAAACATAATTTTTTCTTCTGGAAAGCCGGCTTTAAGCGCGGACTCTACTTCTGCCGGCGAGACAGCATCAATGAAAGCTCCAGCCTTGAGCAGGAGTTTTAAAATTCCCGGGTGCGGGTTAGCTTTCATAGCATAGGCGATGCGCACCTCAAGGCCAGGCTTAGCTGAAGAAAAGGCTTCTTTTAAGTTTTGAAAATTCCGCAGTACCTGCTTTTGGCTGTAAACATAAACCGGAGTGCCGTGTTCTCTGGCAATTCTTTCTGCCGGCTTTTCCTCCAAATAAAGCCTGTTTTCTTTGACTTTTAAAAATTCATTTTCCCACCAGTTCATCTTTTTATTCCTGTCTTTAATTTAGTAATTTACTGAAAATATTAATCTATCATTTTTTTCAGGTTTCATGAATAAAAAAGCAAACCTTTTTCTTGTAAAAATTTTGGGGCGTTTTGTATAGAAGCTCATCTGCTTTTCAAAAATTTTTTTGCCAATTATTCTGCGCCGGTTCATTACCTTTGGCTATTGTTGCTAAAGCTAAAGATAGAAGAGAGAGCACTCGAAGAAGTAAGCTGTCTTCTAGCAGATTAAAAATTTATAGTTTCACAAAAAAAGTTTTCTTTCTTCCTTAACCCGAAGTTGAACGACCAGGTTCATTGTCTCTCACTTTACTAACATCGATTAATTCATTTCCTCAATTGCTTAATGTTATTGTTTATTTCATGTTATCACTTAGTTGATTTTATCAGTTGCTGCCGGTATCTTCTTTTTCGCTTGTTTGGTCTTCTTGGTCTTCGCGTTCTTCAAACAGGTTCTTTTGTCCTTTTTCTAATTTCCTAGCAATTTCTTTAAGTACCGGATATTTTTCCAGCATGGTGGCTGGAATCTGGAGTTTCTCGCCGGTCAGCATGTTTTTAATCTGCAGGGCGTTGGCCAGAGCCTGACCACGGTAGTGGTTGTTGGTGACGATGAACACCCGGTTACTTCCTTCAGCCAGTTGCTTTATCCGGCCTATCCATTCCTCAAGTTCCTCTTTGGAATAAAGATAATTATAGCGGTCATCTCGTCCGGCGTCTTCACGGAACCAGTCTTTATAGTTCCGGCCGTGGAGTCTGACGTAGGAAAAATCCGGGTTGGTAACTATGGCGGAGGGCTTGATGGAATGGTGAAAAATCGGCTGGTCAATGTTGCAGTAGCAGACGCCGTATTCTTTTAAGAAATCGTAAAATTCCGGCCGGTCCCAGGATGAGTGTCGCACCTCCAGAGCCAAAGGAAATTCAGCAAAAAGGGAAAAAAGCTTTTCTAAATATTCCCGGTTTTCGGCCGTGTTGATAAAAGACCATGGAAACTGGATTAAAACTGCCGCCAACCGCTGCCTGGCTGCCAGCGGCGCTATTCCTTTTTTAAAATCATCAACGTCTTTTTGTGAAAACCCCTGGCGCTGATGGGTGAAAAGCTGTAGCAACTTGACGGAAAACAAAAAATCAGCATAGGCCTGAACCCGCCTCAACCAGGCATAAGCCATTCCTGGAGAAGCCGGACGGTAAAATGTGGAGTTAATCTCCACCATGTCCACAAAGCGAGCTAGGTATTCTAAGGGATGAAAGCCGCGGCCCTTGACTGGCGGATAGACGACCCCTTCCCAGTCCTCGTAACTCCACCCGGCTGTACCCACGTAGTATTTCTTCATGCCAGTTCATTTTATGCTGTTTTTTAGGCCGCTTCAATACCAGCCTGCCTAATCAAACCTTTTTGGCTTCAGTTTATCCTGTGCTATAATCAAGCTATGTTGGACCTAAAGCTCATTCAGGAAAATTTTGAAGAAATAAAGCGCCGATTAGCCAGCCGCGGGCAATCGCAGGTGGTAGCGGACCTGGAAGAAGTTCACCGTCTGGCTAACCGGATGAAAAGCCTTGGGCAACAGATACAGGCTCTGCGGGAGCGACGTAACCGGATCTCAGAGGAAGTAAAAAAGCTCAAGCTGCAGGGCCAGGATGTTTCGTCCTTGATTGAAGAATCGAGGAAAGTAGGCGAGGAAATTGCTGCCCTGGAAAAGGAATCCAGAGAACTGGAAGAAAAACTTAATACTCTGTTGTTGCGCTTGCCGAATCTGCCGCACTCCTCAGTGCCAGTGGGTAGCAGTGCGGAAGAGAATGTGGTGGTCAGGGTAGTAGGGGAGCCGCCAGTTTTTGATTTTGCCCCCCTGCCGCACTGGGATATCGGTAAGAACCTGGGGTTACTTGATTTTGAACGCGCGGCCAAGATTGCGGGTTCACGTTTTGCTCTTTACATTGGCCTGGGAGCCAGGCTGGAAAGAGCTCTGATTAATTTTATGCTTGACCTGCACACCAGAGAAAACGGTTTTAAAGAAGTCCTGCCGCCTTTTATTGCCAATGCTGCCAGCCTGACCGGAACTGGTAACTTGCCCAAGTTCGCCGAAGATTTGTTCAAGCTTGAAGGCTATGACTGGTACCTCATTCCCACGGCTGAAGTGCCCTTGACCAATATTTACCGCAGTGAAATAATAGAAGGCTCCACTTTGCCACAACGTTTTGTGGCGTATACCCCTTGTTTTCGCAGCGAAGCTGGCTCTTATGGCAAGGACATCCGCGGTCTAATCCGCCAGCATCAGTTCAACAAGGTTGAAATGATGATTTTTTCTCTGCCGGAAAAATCGCTGGAGGAACTGGAATACATGACTTCCTGTGCTGAAAAGGTTCTCCAGCGGCTAGGCCTGGCTTACCGGGTAGTGGCTCTCTGTACCGGTGACCTGGGCTTTGCCAGCGGCAAGACTTATGACCTGGAAGTCTGGATGCCTTCCAGAAACGGTTACCTAGAGATATCTTCCTGTTCCGATTGCTTTGATTTTCAGGCCCGCCGGGCACAGATAAGGTTCAGAAGAGAAGCAAAGTCCAGACCAGAGTTTGTCCACACTTTAAACGGCTCGGGGCTGGCGGTTGGCCGCACGGTTAGCGCTATCCTGGAAAATTATCAGCAGAAAGATGGTTCGGTGGTTATACCAGACGCCTTGAGACCATACCTGGACGGCCTGGAAGTTATTCGCCGCTGAAGCACTGGGTTTAAGAAACTTTATAGCCTGAAGATATGGTAGTTCGGATATATGAAAGGAATTTCATGTATCCGCTTATCCTACGCGCCCTTTGTGCTTTAAGCAAAATTGAATTAAATTTTTCCCAGATGTTTGGTGATGGTTAATAAACTCGAGTTGAATAATGCCCGATAAGAACTATTCGCCAAAAAAGTAGTTTAGAGAAAGTATGGCTCTTAATTAGAGAGCATGGAATTAAAGCAATCCACTAAGATGCCGTCGTCTTGTAGAATTTTGCCAAGAGGGCTACTTGTCAGGCTGCCTGAGTCAGGTTAAAATATCAACTTACCGGAGGGATGGCCGAGTGGTTGAAGGCGGCGGTCTTGAAAACCGCTTTCCGGTATCCCGGAACGGGGGTTCGAATCCCTCTCCCTCCGCCATTTATTTTCAGGTTGTTTTTTTAAGCCGGGAATAAAATTTTTTGAGCAATTAGCAAGTCCAATCTGGGATAAATTATTAGTAAAATTCTTATTGCCTGGAAGGTTTTTTTTCAGGACAAAAAATGCTAAAATAACGCTGCTTCTCGGTGCGGAGAG
>JACIYK010000214.1 GCA_014359965.1 Candidatus Aminicenantota bacterium | reverse complement strand
AAAAATATTACAAAATGTTTTTTTCATTATTATCGGCTCAGCCGTCATGGGCCTGGGTTACAGTCTTTTCCTTATACCGTTTCATCTGGTACCTGGTGGAGTTTCCGGTATTTCCATAATTTTAAATTATCTGTTTAAACTTCCTGTAGGATTGCTGACTATAATATTAAATATTCCCATTTTTCTTTTAAGTTTTAAATTCTTGGGAAAAAGATATCTTCTTACTACCCTGCTTGGTATGGGTATCTCTTCCCTGTTTATTGATTTCTTCCATGAGCTCATTAAACTGCCCCGAGGCACAGAAAATCAACTGCTGGCAGCCATTTACGGCGGTTTACTTCTAGGACTGGGGCTTGGGCTGGTTTTCAAAGGAGAAGCTTCCACTGGCGGTTCGGATGTCATTGGCTTAATCATCAATAAATACTCTGGTGTTTCCGTCGGTATCGGGATCATGTTGACTGATTTCTTTGTTATTTCCATTTCTGGAGTAGTTTTCAAGAACCTGGAGGCCCCGCTTTACGGCTACATTGTACTTTTTGTCTCTTCCAAAGTTATTGACCTGGTGCTGGAAGGCTGGAGCTTTTCCAAGCTGGTCATCATTACTTCTTCCAGGACAGAAGAAATAACTGATTTTATTCTCCATAAACTCGACCGCAGCGGAAGTGCCCTGCAGTCACGCTCTCTGTACCTGAACAAAGAAGGTGAAATTATTATCACCGTTATCCACCGCAAACAACTACCCGAGTTAAAATCTTTTATCAAGAAAGTAGACCCCCAAGCTTTTGTCATCATCAACGACACTTATGAAGTGCTGGGCAAGGGTTTTAAACCCATTCACTCGAGCTAAGACTATTAATGTTTCCTGGTAGATCAAAATAATTTCTATTTGAATATTTTTTTTCTCTGTGTTAAAGATAGTTACTTATTTTAAGTTCAGGGGTAAAGAGGAATCGCATGAACTTTTTTGAACAAACCTTCATGGATTTTTTACTGGAACATCAAGAAAGACACGGCCGTACCTATCATTTTTTAATCTTGATGAACTCCATTTTAAATGCCGCCAAGCGCATCCAGCACTATTATCTGACCGGAGCCCTTAAAGGCTACCTTAGCCTCACCGGTCAGATAAATGTTCAAGGAGAAAAATGCCTGAGGCTGGATGAGATGGCCAATGAGGTAGTCAAATATCATATCTGGCGCTCAGGTCGGGTAATCCAGGCAGTAAGCGAAGAAGAAGAAGATATCATCCAGATGAACCCGGATGGTCGCTATTTCATTTATTATGATCCATTGGATGGCTCTTCTAACCTCCCTCATAACCTACCCGTCGGTTTTCTTTTCGGCATAGCCAAAAGAAATCTGGAAGGACCGGAAGACTATCATCTGCGAGCAGGAAAAGAATTCATTGCCGCGGGCATGTTTGTTATCCCTACCGGTACCTTTACTATTGCTCTTAAAGAAGCTGGCTGCTGGCGTTTCCATATTGATGAAACGATGAATTACGTCAAGCCGACCAGAATTAGCCTGCCTTCAGACCGCAGCTCCTGGGAACTTTCCTTTAACGCCGCTCACCGAGAGTATTATCGCCGGGAAATTGCGGAGTGGTTGTTGAAGAATGAAAAAAAATACCAGTTTCGCTACCTAGGAGCTCTGGCGGCTGATTTCCATCGGTTGTTGACCAACGGTGGGCTATTCCTTTATCCAGCCATCATCAACCATCCGAACCCCAAAAAAAATTACCCTGAGGGAAAACTGCGGCTGATGTACGAAGCAGCCGTGGTCAGCTTTATGTGCCAGGAAGCTGGCGGCCTGGCTATAAACGAGAAAGGCAAACCCATCCTCGAGGTTGTGCCCAAGCATCATCATCAGCGCACTACGCTTTTTGTTGGTTCCAAAGAATTGGTGGAAGAAATAGCCAGTATTTTATAGCCTGGCAAAACTCGATTCTGTTTAAATTTTTAATTTTTTTATCTCTTTTAGAATATTAATAAACTTATCCTCATCACCATCACTAAAAGCCATTTCCAGTGCACTAATTAAAGCTGCCAGTTTCCAGGCCTGCTCAGAATTTATTTCTTGGTTGACCTTCCCTGGCTTACGGAAAAGACCAGGATAAAGGTCGCCGTAAAAACGGCCGGAAATATCTGGCTCCCCAGCCTGAAAGAGCTTCTGATTCACCAGAGAAAGATAATGGTCACGGAGGCTTACAAAACTGAGTAAATTATATATATCCAGAAGATACCGTTTATCACTGCCTGTAGAAATGCTCAGAGCCCTTCTGAATTCTTCGGTCATCTGATAAGGTAAGACCTCAGCCATGGCCTGGCTTAATTTCTCATTCCTCTTGAGAGTTACAGACAAAATTTCTTCATTATAAAACTTAGAGATGGCCTCCAGGTCAAAGGGTAACCTAGTTATCTTTTTATTATGGCCGTTGATTATCAAAACCGGTCTGACACTGCTGGCCAGGTAGATTTCCAGACGGTCAAAATAACCATCATCATCCGTATCAAAATACCTGATTTCACCTATCCGGGGTAAACCTGCCACGTAGCCGAGGGGCCACCAGCCGCTTTTAGCTTTAAAAAGATGGATACGGCGGTCAAGCTCGCTGTAATAAAATTCAGGCTGACCATTTAATTTTTCTGCTGCTTCTCTTCTGACATTCCATTTTTGAACATCTGGACTGGAAGAAGGGGCTTTTATTCTTTCCCAACTCCAGCCGAGGCCATGGCTTTCTTTTTCTGTTAAGATAAGAACTTTATTTTCAATCGGCAGATGACATTCCTTCCAGCTTAAAAAAACATCTCTGGCCTTCACTTCTTTAACCAGGCTTTCCAGACGTTCAAGTGGTATTAAAGGCAATTCCTGGGGAGGTCTTCTAAGAGGTGAAAAACTTTTGCTTTCTTCCAGGTGATAAATTACTTGACTGCTGATAACCAAACCCAGGTCGTAATGATAAGGAGTTTCAGCTGAATTTCCATGGTCAACATCAAAGCTCAATTCCAGACTGCTCACTTCCACCTGGTTCAGGCCCGAAGGCAGATATCCTATTTTCTCTTCAAACACTTGTTTTGGACCAGTTGCTGGTTTCAGATTGAGCCTGAACAATTTATCACTGAGGCCGTTACCATCAATGTCCAGACTGGCTAGAGGAAATAAAGAATCCGGCAACCAGCCGAGCTTTTGGGGTTCATAACGCACCCGGTAATAAGCCTTATTACCGGATAGATTAAATTCTAGCTCAGAGGATATCAGGTCTGCCGGGCCAGATATTTTTATCATCTCGCCCAATCCGTCGTAATCAAAAGCAATCCAGGCTCCGGTCAGCTGGCCACGGTTAAAGAACCTTATTTCCATGAAATCTGCCTGACCATCTTTATTCTCATCTGCATAATCAACCATAAAGTCAACCCGGCCATCGCGGAAAAAGTCATAAATGTAACAGTCGTCATGAAAATCTCCACCTGTTAGCAAGCTGCCATCTTCATCATCATCAACACCCCAGACCAAAACTTCTATCTGATTACCGTTTTTATCTTTAAGCTGAGTAATTCTCACCAGCATGTTCTCCTTTTCAACTTTTCCTTCCTTCCATAACAGTTGCTCTCCTGTCCTGAGTTCCCTCACCTTTTTCCACCAGCTTTTACTTTTCAAGCTGGCCATTTTTCCTTCTGCGGTGAGAGACGTTTGTTTCATCCACCATGGCCCTCTGCTCTCCTCTCCTGGTTTTAGAAGCCTAACTACATCTCTTTCCACTCCTGAGACAAATGTCCAGCAAACTATCAAAATAGTAAAAAGCCAGGTGAAGTATCTTACAGTTAATTTATTTTTTCCCAACATGTTTCATCCTGCCATCTTAACAGAAACTTTTTTTATGCTATTTTATTAACTC
>JACIYK010000213.1 GCA_014359965.1 Candidatus Aminicenantota bacterium | reverse complement strand
TTCCTTCAGCCGAAAACAGGAGTGCTGTCATGACTCCGGTGAGGATTCTACCTACTATAAAATCTCCAGAAAATTTAAAAAAACTTTCTTTAAAAGAACTTGAAGAACTTGCCCGGGAAATCAGAATCACTATTCTGGAGACCGTGTCCAGAACAGGTGGTCATCTGGCTTCCAACCTGGGTGTAGTAGAATTAACCCTGGCCCTCCATTATGTTTTTGATTCACCACGGGATAAGATTATTTGGGATGTCGGTCATCAATGTTACACTCACAAACTGCTTACGGGGCGTCAGCTGGAATTTACCCGATTACGGCAAGCTGGTGGATTACTTGGCTATCCTTCAAGAGAAGAGAGCGAACACGATGTTTATAACACCGGCCATGCTTCCACAGCCCTTTCAGCCGCCCTGGGGCTGGCTGTGGCTCGCGAGCGGAAAAAAGAAAATTTTAACGTGGTAGCCGTGGTTGGAGACGGCAGCCTGACCGGTGGAGTTGCCTACGAGGCACTTAATCAGATTGGCCACCTGCGTCAGAGACTGATTATTGTCCTGAATTACAACGAAATGAGTATTTCACCAAGCGTGGGTGCTCTTTCACACTATCTTTCTTACCTTGTTTCAGGCCAGCCTTTTCTGAGAATGAAAGAACAGGCCAAGTCGATTCTGCGCTCCATACCAAAAGTTGGCTGGCCTCTAATTAAAGCCGCCCGGGCATTAGAAGAACTGGTTAAAAAAACCTTCTTCCCAGGCATCTTTTTTGAAGAGCTCGGCATCAGGTATGTAGGACCCATCCACGGACACAGCCTGCCCAGCTTGATTGAGGCTTTTGAAGCCGCCAAAAATTATGAAGGCCCGATTCTCATTCACTGCGTGACGCAGAAGGGCCGCGGTTTCAAACCAGCCCAGCTCAACCCAGAAAAATTCCACAGCGCCCCACCTTTCTCAATTAAAACAGGAAAACCACTTAAAGAAGATAACCAGCCTACCTATTCTCAGGTTTTTGGCGACACCGTAATGGAACTTGCTCAGAAAGATGAAAAAATTATAGCCATCACCGCCGCTATGACCGACGGTACCGGTCTGCATCGTTTTGCCAGCGATTTCCCGGACCGTTTTTTTGATGTGGGAATTGCTGAACAGCACGCCGTAAATTTTGCTGCCGGTCTGGCCATAGCTGGGCTGAAACCGGTAGTGGCCATATACTCAACATTTTTGCAACGCGCCTATGACCAAATTTTCCACGATATCTGCCTTATGAACCTGCCCGTTGTTTTTGCCCTGGACCGGGCTGGTATCGTAGCTGAAGATGGCCCAACGCACCAGGGCATTAACGACATCGTTTATCTCCGGCACCTGCCTAACATCATCCTAATGGCCCCAAAGGATGAAAACGAACTGCGTCACATGATTTACTCCGCCTTCCAATACCAGAAACCGGTTGCTATCCGCTTCCCCAAAGGTCGGGGCATCGGCGTAGCTATTGATAAAGAATTCAAATTCATAGCCATCGGTCAGGCAGAACTGCTTAAAGACGGCCAGGATCTAATTATTGCTTACGGCAATATGTTGCCCACAGCTCTTGAAGTCTCTCAACGACTGGAGAAAGAAGGGCTTTCTCTGGCAGTGGTAAACGCCCGCTTTGCCCGACCTCTGGATGAAAACCTGATAGTGGAGAGAGCCAGAAAAGCCAGGGTTATTATCACTATGGAAGAAGGAGTTCTGGCCGGAGGCTTTGGCAGCGCCGTAAGAGAGCTTCTGGACCAGAAGGAAATTTACCATCCAATTTTCAAAAGGTTTGGCCTACCTACAGACATTTACCCAATGGGCAGACCGGAAGAAATCAGGCAGTGGCTGGAACTTGACCCGCACAGCATGATAGAGAAAATAAAGGCTATTTACCAGAGGGCTGGAATAAAATAGTTTATTATTTAATAAGAATTTACCTGATAGAATAATGAAAAAAATCCGTCTGGATATTCTATTGGTAGAGAAGGGATTAGCTCCAAGCCGGGAAAAAGCCCAGGCTTTGATTTTGGCTGGAAAAGTAAGCCTTAATGGACAGGTATTGACCAAGCCAGGTTATCAGATAAGTCCAGAAGCAGACATTTCTCTTTCTGAAGACTTTCCTTTTGTCAGCCGGGGCGGGGCTAAACTGGCTCAGGCTTTACGTACATTTCCGATTAGTGTCCAGGGTCGAATTGCTCTTGATATTGGTGCTTCCACCGGCGGTTTCACTGATTGCCTATTACAATTCGGTGCCAGAAAAGTTTACGCCGTAGACGTTAACACCAGACAACTGGACTGGAAGCTAAAGCAGAACCCAAATGTTATCTCTATAGAGAAAAATGCCAGGTACCTGGAGCCATCAGACCTACCGGAAACACCAGACCTGACTGTGATGGACGTATCCTTTATCTCCGTGCTAAAAATTCTTCCAGCCATCAAAAAAGTTATGCTTGCTGGAGACCTGGTGATACTAATCAAACCGCAGTTTGAAGCTGGCCGGGACCAGGTGGGTAAAAAAGGCATTGTCCGAGAAAAAAGTGTCCAGCAAGAAGTTCTCCGCAGAGTTCTCACCCAGGCTCAAGAACAGGGCTTCGGTCTTAAAGGCTTGCTCGCCTGCGAAACTCTGGGCCAGAAAGGTAACCAGGAATTCCTGGCCTGGCTACAAGCGGGCTCTCCGCCACTGGACGAGAAAGCCCTGGAAAATATTATTGAGGAGTCATTCACCGATGGCGCAAACAGAAAAAATTAAAAAAATCGGGATTATCATTAAACCTCATGCGGCCGGCGTGGAAAAAATTCTGCTGGAAATGATCCATTTTCTCCAGGACCATAAAGTTACCTGCGTGCTGGAAGAATTGGCTGCAGCCAAAATCCAGCACAGAATCAGGCTATCTGAAATTTACCCCAGAGAAGAAATAGCCGAACATGTCCAGGCCATCATCGTTCTCGGAGGAGACGGAACATTGTTGAGCATAGCGCCTTTTGCTGCCAGAAAAGGCCTTCCGGTGATAGGCATAAACCTTGGCCGGCTGGGCTTTTTGACTGAAATCCCGGTTGATGAAGCTTTCCCGGCCCTGGAATCCTTTCTTACCAGTAGAGATGGTTTTATCAGTCGGAGAACTATGCTCGAGATCAACTATCAAAGTAAAAGAGACATCTGTTTGAATGATGTTGTTCTTAACAAAGCGGCTCTGGCACGGATGATTGAGCTGCTGATTTACATTGACGGCAAAGAAGTTACCAGGCTTAAGGGAGATGGTTTGATATTATCCAGCCCTACCGGTTCTACCGCTTATTCTCTTTCTGCCGGCGGTCCCATTGTCCACCCAAAGGTGGAAACCATGATCCTGACACCCATCTGCCCCCACACCCTTTCCTTCCGCCCGTTATTGATTCCTGCGCAATCAGTGGTCAGCCTGAAACTTTTAACCTCGGAAGAAAAAGTCTTCCTGACAATTGATGGACAGAGGGGCTGGGCTATGGAAAAGAATGCCGTTATAGAATTAAAAAAATCTAAACAAGAGCTCATTCTGGTCACTTCTCCCAAGCGTTCTTATTATGAACTGGTAAAGGAAAAGCTGGGCTGGGCTGAGTAAGGTTTGCCTAGCGGGGTGATTGATTTTTCCTCTTTCCGCAGCTATTATTTTTTCTTATGGGCAAGAAAAACTTACAGCTGGCCATCATTACTCCGGAATTTGCACCACATGCTCGTTCTGGAGAATTGGCCGAAGCCGTCGCTGGTCTGGTCAAATTCCTGTCCAGGTCTGGAATGGAGATAAACGTCTTTCTTCCTTATTACCGGAAACCAGAACTGGAATCGCTGGACAAGGAATTAATAACCAGAGATTTAATCGTCCCGGTTGGCCGGAAAAAACTAAAATCCTCCATCTATCGCTCAAATTCCGGCCGCCTGACTCTTTATCTTATTGACCAGCCAAAATATTTTCATCGAGAACATATAGAT
>JACIYK010000212.1 GCA_014359965.1 Candidatus Aminicenantota bacterium | reverse complement strand
TGATTGAAACCAGGATTGAATTTCCAGAGGAAGAAGTTTCGCTGACCCAGGATGAAATAAAGGCTGTTATTGGCGAATTAATAAAAACTCTGGAAAAACTAGCGGGAAGTTATGAACGGGGCCGGGCACTTCTTGAGGGAGTTAGCATCGCTCTTGTAGGAAGGACTAACGTTGGTAAATCCACTCTTTTTAATACTCTTCTTCAGGAAGAAAGGGCCATTGTTACTCCTTATCCAGGCACAACCCGTGATTTCATCAGAGAAAATATTATGGTCAGTGGGATGTTGGTCAAGCTAGTTGACATGGCCGGTTTTGGCCAAGCTCAGGACCCGGTAGAAGAAGAAGGTATTGTCAGAGGCCAGAAACAGGCAGATAAGGCAGACGGGCTTTTAATTGTGCTTGATGCCTCAAGAGAAGAAACAGAAGAAGATCTTGATCTCTTAGAAAAATACAGGCACAAGAAAAAGATAGTTGTTTTTAATAAATGTGACCTTCCACAGAAAATCAACAGGGAGAGAATTCTTCAGGGATACGAGCGGGTGCCTTCGGTCGATTTATCGGCTTTAACAGGGCAAAACCTGGACAAGCTGAGGGAGCTTATTGTCGAAGTTTTTTCTCCTTCTGTTGATAAAAATGAAGAAATCGTTCTGCACGAGCACCAGAAGATTTTGATTGATCAGATGATTGCTCATCTGAAAGAAGCTTTGAGTCTTTTAGAGCGTGGGTATACTGAAGAATTTGTGGCTGAAGAATTAAGAGAAGCAGTCGTGCTTTTTGCTAAAATAAGAGGAGAGATAAAACCCCAGGAAGTACTGGAACAGATTTTTGGACGTTTTTGTATAGGAAAATGAGCAGTTATCATTTTGACGAAGTATACGATGTGGTTGTAGTAGGGGCGGGTCATGCTGGCTGTGAAGCGGCGGCGGCTGCTGCCAAGATGGGAGCTGCTACCTGTCTGATTACCATTCATCTTGAAACAATAGCTCAGATGTCCTGTAATCCGGCCATTGGCGGGCTAGCCAAAGGTCATCTTGTAAGAGAAATAGATGCCCTGGGTGGGATAATGGGGCTTCTTGCTGATGAAACTGGCATACATTTCCGACTGCTTAACAGGAGTCGTGGAGGGGCTGTCCAGGGACCAAGAGCCCAGTGCGATAAGGCTGCCTACCGTTTGACCATGAAAAAGTGGCTGGAGGAAATACCGGGGCTAAGAATACTTCAGGGCATTACCACTGACCTTCTAGTAGAAGACGGAGAAGTCAGGGGTGTGGTCAACAAAGATGGCACAGTCATAGGGGCCAGAGCGGTTATCCTGACACCTGGAACATTTTTAAATGGGTTAATTCATATAGGGTTAAACAGCTATCCAGCGGGAAGGGCGAACGAGCCGCCTTCAACAGAACTGGCTGAGGCTTTGAAAAAATTGGGTTTCAAGATTTTACGCTTGAAGACAGGTACTCCCATGCGACTTGATAAAAAAAGCATACAATGGGAGAAGTTCCAGGCACAGCCCGGTGATGAAGAGCCAGTGCTCTTTTCTTTCAGGAAGGAAAGAAAATTAGAGAACAAAGTAGTTTGTTATGTGGGTTATACTAATGAAAAAACTCATGAAGTGATAAGAAGAAACCTGGATAAGTCCCCTCTTTACAGCGGGAAAATAAAAGGTATTGGGCCAAGATACTGTCCGTCTATTGAGGATAAAGTAGTCAAATTTCCTCATCACCCGCGGCATCAGTTTTTTCTTGAACCAGAAGGTCTGAACACGACGGAAATTTATGTCAACGGGTTATCTTCAAGCCTTCCTTATGAAGTTCAGAAAGAAATTCTGCAGACACTGCCTGGACTGGAAGAAGCCAAAATATTGCGTCCGGCTTATGGGATTGAATATGATGCAGTCTCTACTTCAGAGATAAAGCCAACACTTGAAACAAAAAAAATTAAAAACCTTTATCTAGCGGGTCAGATAAATGGAACGTCAGGTTACGAGGAAGCAGCTGCCCAGGGATTGATGGCCGGGATCAATGCGGTTTTAAAGCTACGGGGGAATGAACCGTTTATCCTTTCCAGAAGCGAAGCTTATATAGGTGTTTTGATAGATGACCTTATTTCTCTTGGAGTAGATGAACCCTACCGGCTTTTTACTTCGAGAGCTGAAAACAGGTTAAACCTGAGGATTGACAATGCTGACCAGAGGCTTTTCCACTATGGTTATAAGTTCGGTTTAATTACAGAAGAAGAATATAAAAAGTTTTTAGAAAAGCAAGAAAGATGCAGGCTAATAATAGACTTTATGAAAGAAAACAAAGTCAAGGATGAGAGAAACCAGTCTGTACCTATCGTCAATTATTTGAAAAAACCGGGAATTAGTATAGATTCGGTAATGGCAGTAGTTGAATTCCCTCTGAAGCTAAACGCAGAAGAAAAAAGGTTTGTAGAATCAGAAGTGAAGTATGAAGGTTATATAAAGAAACAAGAAAAAGAGATAATGAAATTAATGAAATTAGAGGCGATGCCTATACCCGAAGACCTGGATTATAGAGAGATTCCGGGTTTAACCAAAGAACAAATAGAAAAATTGAGCAAAATTAGGCCAAAAACAATGAAAGAAGTAAAAAAAATCTCTGGAATTACGCCGGCAGCTGTTTATAATATTTATCTATACCTTGAGGTTATAAGACGAAAAAACCTCAGGGAAAATGTTTCACGTGGAACATGCTGGCCAAATGAATAGGACAATCGCCATAGCCAACCAGAAGGGTGGTGTGGGTAAAACCACCACGACCATAAACCTTGGCGCTTCCTTGGCCATAAAAAACTTCAGGGTTCTGATTGTTGATTTTGACCCTCAGGGCATGGCAACAGTTGGGCTGGGGAAACCCAAAACTAAGGGAAAGGGGATTTACCAGGCCATTTTAAATGGCCAGGATGTGATGGATTGCCTAGAAAGAACTGAACTGGAAAACCTTTTTCTCTGTGGTTGTTCACCAGAGCTTAGCGGTGCAGAAGCTGAGCTTTTCAACGCACCTGAAAGAGAAAAAAGACTGAGAAAAGCGCTTGAGCCAGCCAGAAAATTGTTCAATTTTATTCTCATCGATTGTCCGCCATCTCTTGGGTTTTTAACTATCAACGCCTTGTCTGCGGCCGATTCCATTCTTATCCCTGTGCAGGCTGAATTTTTTTGCATGGAAGGCATTCCAGACCTTTTTCATACCCTTGATGTGGTCAGGCGTTATTTTAATCCGCAATTGTATGTTGAAGGAATTCTTTTGACTATGTTTGATGAAAGGACTAATCTATCCAAACAGGTGGCAGAAGAAATTAAGAATTCATTGAGGGGATTTCTTCTGAATACGGTCATCCCGAGGAGTGTAAGATTAGCTGAGGCTCCTAGCTTTGGCAAGCCAATAATTTTGTACGACCCCAAATCTAAAGGGGCTGAATCTTATTTAAATCTCGCAGAGGAGTTGATTAGAAAATGACTAAAAAAGCTCTCGGAAAAGGTTTGGGTGCTTTTATACCTGAAGAATTTGGCATTTTAAAAGAGGACAGGTATGAAGAAATTGAGATTGACAAGATTCGCCCTAACCCGAACCAGCCAAGAACTATGTTTGATGAAGGAGCCATCGATGAGCTGGCTCAATCAATAAAAGAAACCGGAATTATCCAGCCTATTCTTGTTGTTCCCGAAGATGACTATTACAAAATTATTGTCGGTGAGAGAAGATGGCGCGCAGCGCAGAAAGCCGGATTGCGTTTTGTCCCTGCCATTGTCCGCAACATTACCACGGAGAAACAGCTGGAAATTTCTTTGATCGAGAATATTCATAGAGAAGATTTAAACCCGCTGGAAGTGGCGCAGGCTTTTCATGACCTGGCAGAGGCTCTGGGCTTAACCCAGCAGGAAATTGCTGACAAAGTTGGAAAAGACCGGGCTTCTGTGGCTAATTACATGCGATTGCTCAAGCTGCCAGA
>JACIYK010000211.1 GCA_014359965.1 Candidatus Aminicenantota bacterium | reverse complement strand
CAACTGAGGGACGACATTTTTGGCCAGCAGGAAAAGAGAGAAGGCTTTAGTGTTACGATTTTAAATATTTGTAACACTGCGATGATAAAAAAGGTGCGGAGCATCTGAGGCTGGCTTCCATTCGTTTTGGTGGAGCTTCTGCTTCTTTCGTCTCCCCGGACGGACTGGTCCTCACTAACCATCACGTCGGCCGTGGGGCCATCCAGAACCTGTCCACAGCAGAGCGCAACCTGATTAAAACCGGCTTCTACGCCAAAACCAGGGAAGAAGAACTAAAATGCCCTGGTGTAGAACTCTTGGTGCTGCAGGAAATTGAAGACGTGACCGATAAAGTTCTTTCTTCTGAAAAGCCCGGAATGAGCGCCCAGGAAGTGCTGGCTGCCAGACAAAAAATCATCTCTGAAATCCAGAGAGAAGCCAGCAGCCAATCTGGACTGCGCTGCCAAGTGGTTTCTCTTTATTCCGGCAGTATGTATCATCTCTATAAATACAAAGTCTATAATGACGTCCGGCTGGTCTTTGCCCCGGAGGAAGACGTGGCTTTCTTCGGCGGCGACCCTGACAATTTCACCTATCCAAGGTATGATTTGGATATTTCTATTTTCCGCGTCTACGAAAATGGACAGCCCCTTAAAACTCAGCATTACCTAAAATGGTCTACCGCTCCGCTCAAAGAAGGCGAACTAGTTTTCTGTTCCGGAAATCCTGGTTCAACTGGAAGACTTTTAACCTATGACCAGCTGCTTTTCCTGCGTGACGTCAGCTATCCTTTTTCCATTGCCAACCTTAAAAGAAGGCAGGCTCTACTTCATGAATATGCTAAGAAGGGACCAGAACAGGCCAGAATTGCCAGCAACACCCTTTTTGGCATTGAAAACAGCCTGAAAGCTATCAGCGGCTATCAGTCTGGTTTGCTGAACAAAGAGCTGATGGCTAAAAAACTTGCTGAGGAACAGAAAATACGCCAGGCTGTGGCTGCCAACGCAGAACTGGCCAAGGAATACGGTCAGGCCTGGGATGAAATCGCCCAGGCTCAGAAAGAATACGCTTCTTTCTTTAGAGAATACCAGTTCTTTGAAAGAGCCAACGCTTTTGATACAGTTTACTTCAACTTAGCCCGTTCAATTGTCCGGATGGTAGCAGAGAGAGACCAGCAGTCACCAGAAATGGCTGCAGCCAGAAGAGCCATAGGCACTCGCGGTCCGATTAATGATGATTTTGAAATCTACAAGCTGGCTGATTCTCTGAGATATCTGCAGAAGGAACTGCCGGGTCTGCAGGAAACGAAATGGCTGCTGGGCTGTAAATCACCAGATGAAGTAGCTAAAGAATTAATTTCTGGCACCCGGTTGAAAGATCCTGAATTCAGAACTAAATTGCTAGAAGGTGGCAAGGAAGCTGTTTATCAATGCCAGGACCCGATGATTAAGCTGGCTCTGCTGGTTGAACCTTTTTCCCAGGCATTACGTGAAAGGTATGAAAAGAAGGTTCAGGCTGTAGAGGTCAAGAACGGAACCCTGGTAGCCAGAGCCATCTTCAAGCTCAAAGGCACTTCCTTCCCGCCTGATGCTACCAGAACCCTTCGCTTGAGTTTTGGCGTAGTCAAAGGTTACGTAGAAAACGGCAAGAGGATTCCTTTCCAGACCACGTTTGCCGGCCTGTTTGCCAAGGCTAAAGAAAAAAATAACCAGGCTCCCTGGTTCCTGCCGGAAATCTGGTACAAGAAAAAACCAGTCCTTAATTTGAACACACCTATTAATTTTGTGGCCACCATAGATTCAATCGGTGGAAATTCTGGCTCGCCAGTAGTGAACAAAAAAGGCGAACTTGTAGGTGTCCTTTTTGACGGAAATATCCAGTCGCTACCAACCAGGTTTGTTTATGAAGACAAAGTAGCTCGCTCGGTTATGGTGAGTGCCCAGGGGATCATTGAGGCCCTGTCAAAAGTCTATGAAGCCAAACCACTGGTTGACGAACTGCTCGGAAATCATTAATAAACCTTATGGGCCGGCAGTCCTCCGACTTCCGGCCCATTTATAGTCCTGATCATGACCAGGTTACATTTTGGGAGGAACAGAAAATGAAAAGCTGGACTGAGTATCTCTGGTTTCAAACAGAACATAGGCAGCAATTGATAAACATTACTGGCAAAGTTCAGGAAGCCGTTCGGAAAAGCGGCATCAAGGAAGGGCTTTGCCTGGTCAATGCCATGCATATCACGTCTAGTGTTTTCATAAATGATGATGAAAAGGGATTACATCACGATTTCTTCCAGTGGCTGGAGAAATTAGCTCCCCACTCACCAGCTTCTTACCATCACAACCTGACCGGCGAAACCAACGCCGATGCCCACCTGAAAAGGACCATTATGGGGCGGGAAGTGGTAGTGGCCGTAACCAACGGAAAATTGGACCTTGGCCCCTGGGAGCAGATTTTTTACGGGGAGTTTGACGGCCAGCGCCGCAAGCGGGTACTGATTAAGATTATAGGAGAATGAAATCGCATATTAGAATATTAAAACAAATGGAGGGGACTATGAACCACCCCGAGCACCAAAAAACTTCTGGCAGGCTGGGAATGGGAATAGCGGTCGGACTGGCAGCTGGGGCTCTAGCCGGGGCCATCATCGGGCTGGTTTCCAGGAATGTTGCCCTGTGGCTGTCGGTGGGGGTCGGAGCCGGTCTGATTTTCGGAGTGGCCATCGGCTTGGCCCTTTCGGGAAGACCCCGCCTATAACTCCAGAAGGAGCAGCTGGGTCCTGTTCTCTCCCCTTTTCATTTGAAGCGAAAATTTCCTTTTGCTAACATAATTTAGGGAGGGCTTTGGGTATGCTGGCCGAGCAAATCTACAAGAAGGGATACCTGGTAGCTGATATCCTTACCTCAGCCAGGGGGATAATTGCTTTATACCTTGCTTATCTCTGCTGTCAGAGACGTGCGATGCTGGATGAGTTTATGGTTTTAATTTTTGCCTGCTGGTTGAGCGATTGCCTGGACGGCTATTTTGCCCGCAAGAGTTACCGGCTCGGGCACCTGGCTGAACTTGATGGCTGGGTTGATTGGGCCGTTTATATTATCACTCTTCTTTATGGAACCCAGCTTGGCCACTATTCCTGGTTTTTCTTTTTTGGCTTTGTTGGTATCAACGCTTTGGCTTTCTGGCTGAGTAAATCCATTTACGTCAACCAGGCTTTCCATTTCCTGTATATCGTCCTGGGGTTTAGAGCAGTCTGGCTGGAATCAATCTTCTGGCGGCGGTTCTTTATCCTCTGGGTAGCGGGAGTTATTTTTTTCAAGCGCAAAAGGCTGGCCGTGCAGATTAAGGAATTTCTGGCTGGCTGGCAGAAACTTTTAAACCCGCCAAAAAGACCTCAGCCTTAAAAGGGAGCCGACTAACTTCAGACCAGAAAAAATCATCTTTCCTGAACCAGAAAGTTAATCTCTTTTAATACCTCATCCTCTCCTCTCCACCAGCTTCTGACTATTTTCACCGTCGCCTGGCCAAGACTAACAGCTTTTAAGAACTGCTGACAGACAAATTCATAGGCAAAAAAGCTATCTTTGTCCAGTTTAAAAATCGGGTACTTATTCTCTGATTCTTTATTTTCTAACCTGACTAGCGCCCCTCCCCCAACTACCAGGTGGTGAGAATAACTTCTGGTATCATGGCAGTCAAACTTCAGCGAAAAGATGTCCCCGATTTTAACTCTTCGGTCTTCAGCATAAAACAGGTTCAGGCTAAATTCCTTTAAATTACCATGGTAATCCACTCCAGAAAAAGTTACTTGGTTAAGTCCTGGCTTGAACTTTGGTTGGCAGCTAAAAAGCTGAAGACCGGAAGAAATCTCTTGCCTGGTCAGGCTCTGCTCCAGACCGTTAACCAGCACTCGCTGGTTATTAAAAAGCCAGCTTAAAAACTTTAGCGGCTGAGGTCTATCTAAAAGTTCGCCCTCTACCCGGTCGAGGATTATTAGGCCTCCTGTGGAACTAAACTCCGTCTGGATCTGGCACCTGG
>JACIYK010000210.1 GCA_014359965.1 Candidatus Aminicenantota bacterium | reverse complement strand
AAGAAATTAACAAACTAGAAGCTAACCAGGTGTCGGAGGTCATAGATACCGGAAGCGCGGCTGTCATCCTGAAGGTCACAGAGAAGATGCCGGAAATTACCAGGTCTCTGGCCGAAGTTAAACCCATGATTCAGGTAAACCTCAAAGAAAGCAAAGCCCGCAGCAAAGCTTCAGATAGAATAGAAAAGCTGGCTAAAATTGCGGCTAATACCAAGAATCTGGAAGAAGCGGCAAAAAGAGAAGGCCTCAAAGTTGAAGATACCGGGTTGCTTAAAAATGGAGACCCTATCCCGCAGGTGGATTCTTCTGGGTCTATCAGCCAGGCTCTGTTTGAATTAAAAAAAGAAAAAGAATTTACCTCTCCCATTTTTACCTATGAAGGAGTAGCTCTGGCCCAGTTAATCAAGATTATACCTGAACATCCAGCTACCTACGAGGAAGTTAAGAATGAAGTGCGCGAGGATTTACTCAAAGAAAAGAAAAAACAGTTGGCCAAAGAAAAGCTACTGGCTCTTAAAACCAGCCAAGTAAAAAGCTTAGAAGATCTGGCCAAAGCCAACAGTTTAGAATACAAGAGTGTGGAAACTCACAAACGTGGTCAATATTTAAGCCTGATTGAAGACAATGAAAAAGTTGACGAGCTAATCTTTAGCCTACCGTTGAATCAGATAAGCGAGCCGGTGGATATCGGAAATGGTTATGTCGTCATCAGAGTTCTTGACCGCAAGGAAGTCTCAAGAGATGATTTTGAAAAAGTTAAAAATGATGAAATGGCCCAGGCTCTGAGTCAGGCCCAAGAAATGTTCCTTTATAGTTATCTGCAAAAGGTGCGAGAAGATAAAAAAGTCAAAATCAACGTGGACCTGTTCAACAGACTTACGGAAGATATTCTGGGCCGGATAGGCGAATAACCTCCTGGTTATAAATTTAAACATTTAAAAAATTTCTAAAATTGAAGGGAGGGCTTATGGAGACTTCTAAAAAATCTTTGCCACCTGAGGCTTACCGAGAACTGGCTCCGGGTGAAAAATATGTTCCCCTTGTCCCGCCAGAACAAAATATTCCGGAAGTTACCCCTCGTTCAGTGCTCTGGGGCCTGTTCATGGCTTTATTTTTCACCTTTTCTATGGCTTATCTTGGCCTGAAAGTTGGCACTGTCCCTGAAGCGGCCATACCGATTGCCATCCTGGCTGTGGGCATTGGCTATGCCTACCGTCGAAAAAATACTATTCTGGAAAACGTTATCATCCAGTCCATAGGCGCTGCTTCCGGGGCAGTAGTGGCCGGGGCCATTTTTACCATTCCAGCTCTGTTCATTATAGGTTTGCCGATTGATGTTTTTAAGATTTTTCTTTCTACTTTTCTGGGTGGCTGCCTGGGTATTCTTTTTCTTATTCCTTTGCGCCGATACTTCTGTGCTGAACAACACGGTCGTTTGCCTTTTCCCGAAGCCACAGCTACTACAGAAATTTTGGTTTCCGGAGAAAGCGGAGGAACTCAAGCCAAACCTTTAATCCTTGGCGTCATAATTGCTGGTATCTACGAATTTCTGGCTATTGGCGTGAGGTTATGGAACGAAATTATTACCTTCCGTTTCCTGCCCTTTATGGACAAGCTGGCTGAAAAAACGCGGATGGTTCTGAAGATAGATGCTCTATCTGCTTTTCTTGGACTCGGTTATGTCATTGGCCTTCGCTACAACGCCATCATCGTGGCTGGAGGTCTTCTGTCTCACTTTGGTTTTATTCCTGTTATCTGGTTCCTCGGTCAGCATTTTCCTGAGGCTATCTACCCGGGCAAAATTCCCATTGCCCAGATGAATGAAGTCCAGATTTTTACTACCTATGTCCGCAATATTGGCATCGGCGCCATTTTCATGGCCGGAGTAATCGGCATAATCAAATCCATGCCCATCATGGTTAAATCTTTCTCTCTGGGCTTCAAAGAAATTTTCAAGGGAAAAAAGTCTGGCACAGTGCAAGAAATTATCCGCACTGACCGGGACCTCAAGATGTCTACTATTATTGCCGGTATTCTGCTCACCGCTCTGGCCCTGTTTTTCTACTTTCTCTGGATTTCTAACCTGAAATTTGCCCTAATTGGCGTGGTCATCTGCTTCCTGCTTTCTTTCCTTTTTACCACCGTGGCGGCTAACGCCATTGCTATCGTGGGCACCAACCCGGTCTCGGGCATGACGCTGATTACCATCATTCTCTCCAGCGTCATTCTGATTGGAGCCGGTCTTTCCGGAAATGAAGGCATGGCTGTAGCGCTGCTAATCGGCGCTGTAGTCTGTACGGCTCTTTCTGTGTCAGGTAGCTTCATCACAGACCTTAAAATCGGCTACTGGATAGGTGCCACTCCAAGAAACCAGGAAAGATTTAAGTTCACGGGAATTCTTATCTCCGCCCTGACTGTTGGAGTGGCCATTTTCATCCTGGATAAAGCTTTCTCCTTTCAGAGCGGAGCGCTGGCTGCACCTCAGGCCAATTTAATGGCTGCTGTTATCAAGTCGCTAATGTCCAGAGAGCCAGTAACCTGGTTGCTTTATGGAGTCGGGGCCTCTATTGCCATTGTGGCCGAACTGGCCAAGATACCGCCGCTACCTTTCGCTCTGGGCATGTACCTGCCGCTGCACCTGACCACTCCCCTGCTGGTCGGGGGATTTCTATCTCATCTGATCAAAAATTCCAGCCCGGATAAAGAACTGGCTGAGAAAAGACATAACAAAGGGATGCTCATTTCTTCTGGCTTTATTGCCGGTGGAGCTCTGATGGGCATTGTCCTGGCTGTGCTCAAGCTGGCCAACCTTGACCACTACGTCAGCCTGGGCGTCAGCATGGTGCTGGAAAACGGCAAATGGGTAGACGGGGCGCCTGCGGCCTGGTACACCCGTTATGGCGAAATCATCAGCCTGGTGGCTTTCCTGTTACTCATGGGTTTTGTCTACTGGGAAGCCCGCCGGGAAAAGAAATAAAAAATTAAACCAATAAAGGAGA
This sequence comes from Candidatus Aminicenantota bacterium, assembly GCA_014359965.1. Taxonomy (GTDB): domain Bacteria; phylum Acidobacteriota; class Aminicenantia; order Aminicenantales; family Saccharicenantaceae; genus Saccharicenans. The sequence goes on along the minus strand of JACIYK010000210.1, from coordinate 1,164 downwards.
GGAAAAATGCCAGTTAACAAGCTTTATAAAGCCGCAGAAAAAGCTATCTTTCAATCTTTAAAATTAAAGCCGGGTGAACAATTTTTGCTGGTAACTGACAAACAGAAGATGGACATCGCTGAAGCTCTGGCTTTTTACGCCAAAAAAGCTGGAGCCGAAACTACTACTTACCTGATGACGGAAACTCTGCGGCCGATTACCGCTCCCACCAAGCTTTTCAAACTGATAAGCGAAAAAGCTTCGGCCATCGCTTACCTGCTTGAAGCCCGCATTGAAGAAAAACCCTTTCGTGGCTTCATGGTCAGCCAGGGCATGAAATACAGCCGCATCTGCATGATGCCAGGAATCACCGTGGATATGATGGAACGCCTGGTAAATATTGATTTTGCTAAAATGAACGAATTCACCAAAAAAGTTATCAGGGCCATGAAGAATGCCGATCGGGTGATTATTGAAAATGAAGCTGGCACAAACATTTCTTTCAGTGTTAAAGGAAGAGAATGGCACAATGATAACGGCGACATCAGCAAGAAGGGAAAACATGGCAATTTGCCGGCGGGCGAATGCTACACTTGTCCTGTGGAAGAAACTTTTACTGGGAAAATCGTCATTAGCCTGATTGATGATAAACTGGGCCATGGTGAAATGGAATTCAAAGAAGGACGTCTGGTGCGCTGGAAGGGCAAAGGAATAGAACAGATTGTCAAGAACATCGGTAAGGATGAAACAGGCTTTATCATCGGCGAGTTTGGCATCGGTACCAACCCAGGGGCCCGCATCTGTCCCAACATGCTGGAAGCTGAAAAAGCCTTTGGCACAGTCCACTTTGCCATCGGAGATTCTTACGGAATCGGAAAGAACAAAAGCAAGCACCATTACGATGCCCTGGTGGACAAGGTCACCATTATTGCCAACGGCAAGTACATTGCCAAAAACGGCAAGTTCTTGATTTAGACCTTTTTTACTCGTTTTTTGGCCATTAGATATTAGACTAAGCTGTCAGTAGGAAAAGAGGAAAAACAGCCTTTTAAAATTTAAAAGGTTCTTTAGTCTAAAAAATTTACCGCTATAATTGCTCCTGAAGAGCAAGGCTTCTGGTTAATTACCGATTCTTTCTGCTCTTAGCTGCGTTTTAATTGAGCAGGAGCCTTTAGCAAAAGTAAA
>JACIYK010000021.1 GCA_014359965.1 Candidatus Aminicenantota bacterium | reverse complement strand
AGAGAAAAATGACTTTGAAGCCAGGTCTGAAAATAGTATTAAATTAAGAGCCAGGTTCTTATATTTTGCCGGGAAAGGATGTAATTATGGGAGAACAGGGGGTAAAAAGAAGATTACTGACAGTTCGGGTGCAACCCAGGGCCTTCCGACAGCAGCTGGAAAAAATCTCGGAGAATGAATTCCGAGCCCGCCTGACTTCAGCCCCGGAAAAAGGTAAAGCTAATGCAGAGCTGCTGGAACTTCTAGCCGATTATCTGGGTGTTCCTGTCTCCAGTTTGAGGCTGGTTCGTGGCGAGACAGCCAGGGTTAAGGTTGTTGAGCTTACAGAACTTCAAAAATAGATTTTTTTATCTTTTAAGCGCGGTTTGTTTCGGCCTAAAGCACCACAGTCGCCCTCTCACAGCGGCTGAACAGTTAACAATGTGATTTATAAAAACCGTGATTTATAAAAAGCTTCATTTTTCTCAGAGCTTCAATTTCCCTGAAAAGCCCGGCAAAAGCCTTTCCGTTCTTAGTTTCCTGGGAAATAATTATTAATTATTAGGCTGCGAGTAAACGTGGCGGCTGAAGTAAAATTTTCTGCCGCTTGCTTTCCAAGTCACTTAGAAGAGGACCAGATTTTTTGCCAACAATGACCTGGCCACTTGAGTGCTGTGTACTTTATGATTAAAATCAGTAAAAAGAATTTTTTAGGGAAGGCACATGACTTATCTTCAGTTAATCAGTTTAACGGGGATTTTGCTTCTGGCTTTGCTTGCCTGGCTTTTTTCCGGCCAGAAAAGGGTCATCAACTGGAAGGTAGTCATCTGGGGTGTTGCGCTTCAGTTGACATTTGCCTTTTTTATTTTCCTCGTTCCGGCGGGAATAAAGTTTTTTCTGGCAATTAATAGCCTGGTGGTGGAGGTCCTGAATTCTGCTACAGCGGGGATTAAATTTCTTTTTGGCCGCCTGGCTATTCCTCCAGGAGCAGTGGGTGAAAACGGAGAACCATCACTCGGTTTTATTCTAGCTATTCAATCTCTGCCCACGGTGGTTTTTTTCGCCGCCCTGGTTGGTGCCCTTTACTATCTAAGAGTGATGCCCTTTCTCATTCAATTATTTGCCAGAATTTTTACCCGCTTGATGAAAGTCAGCGGCGCTGAATCGCTGTGTGTCTCTAGCAATATTTTTGTCGGTGTAGAATCATCAGTAGTAGTCAGGCCCTATCTTGAGCAGATGACCATTTCAGAACTGGGCACCATCCTGACAGCTGGTATGGCTACCATCGCTTCTTCGGTCTTGTCTGTCTACGTTATGGTGCTTAAGGATGGGTTGCCAACCATTGCTGGTCATCTGGTTTCTGCTTCTCTTCTTTCTGCCCCAGCGGCCTTGATGACCTCTAAGCTAATTTTTCCGGAAACAGACAAACCAATTACTCTGGGGCTGGATGTGAAACCGTATTATGAAAAGGAAGATAACCTGATTATGGCTATCATCAACGGTGCCAATGCCGGACTTAAACTCTTGGGTGGGATAATTGCCCTTCTGCTGGCTTTTCTCGGACTACTGGCACTTCTGGACCTTTTCCTTGCCTGGAGTGGTGGACAGATAAACAGGCTGCTCGGCATTTCTTTTGACTGGAAAATTGCCAATCTCCTGGGCTATGTTTTTTATCCCTTTACCCTGGTTATAGGTGTTCATCCACACGACGCTCTGGCGGTGGCCAGGCTACTGGGTGAGCGGGTAGTGGCCACAGAACTGGTCAGTTATCAGCATTTAGCCGAACTGATTAAATCCGGAGCTTTAGTGGACCCGCGTTCGGCAGTAATTGCCTCTTATGCTCTGTGTGGGTTTGCTCATGTTGCCTCCCTGGCCATTTTTGTTGGTGGCATTGGTGCCCTTGTGCCTTCTAGGCTTAAGGACCTTTCCCGTTTAGGATTGAAAGCTCTACTGGCAGCCACGCTGGCCTGTCTTATCACCGGCGCTGTAGCCGGAGTGTTCGCTTCTTCCTCAACTATTCTGCTTGGTCGTTAATTTTCAAATAAAGCTGAGAGTGTTTACCATCGTCATTCGTCTTTATTTTGTCGTCAGCAGAAGAAAAAAGTATCTATGGCTCTAGGGGATGTGATAAAATGAAAAAAAAATTTGAAGGAGAAGGGAAAAATGAAAAAGCAAATCAAAAACATCCTCTGGGCCACGGACTTTTCCGCTGAATCATTGACTGCCTTAAATTATGCCAGATTTCTAGCCGAAAAATTCGGGGCTTCCATTGCTGCCCTTCATGTGGTTCCCGATTTCGCCCCGGCCCTCTACGAGACGCGCGGAGCGCTGGTAACCGAGCTAGTGGAAAAGCAGGAAGAAAGCAAGATCAAGGCGGGTAAGAAGCTGGAAAAAATTCAGAGCCAGACCGGAGTTAAATTCTCCAGAATGATGGTTGAAACCGGTTCGGCTGGGAAAAAGATTCCCGAGATAGCTGAAAGGGAAAAATGCCAGTTAATAGCCATAGGTCGTAAGGGCCTCTCTGCTCTGGAGAAAATTCTACTTGGAAGTGTAGCCAGCCGCGTTCTTCGCCATTCTAAAGTACCCGTGCTAGTAACACCCAGAAAGACAAAAGCACCTGTAATTAAAAACATTCTGGTCCCCACAGATTTTTCTGGTAAGGAAGAAAAGGAAAGAGATTATGCCTGGATGATGGCTTCAACTCTTGGCGCTGACCTGACTCTTATTTACATTCTGGAACTTTATGATTTTAAGTTTTCACCGACAGAAATAAAAAAAATGATGGACCAGGCTCTGGAAAGACTGAAGAAGCGCAAGAAACGCCAGCAGGAATTTCAGGTCAAAGAAGTTGTGGTACGTGACCTTAACGCTGCCGCGGGAATTGTTACCTATGCTGCCAAACACAAAATGGACCTGATTCTGATGTCTACTTGTGTTTCGCCCATAGAAAGGTTTTTCTTGGGCAGCACAACAGAAAAAGTCATTTCCTACTCCACCGTGCCTGTGTTAGCCTTGCCCTCGGGTTACTGTGAGAAGTGAAGGCAGAGAACAAAAAGTTAGGCTGGATAGCTCTTAATTTTCTAGTAACTGAAGGTTTAATTTCCAGGAGGAAAGCACTGGTCTTGTTTGACTCGCCTGAGAAGCTTTTTCAACCAGACCGGGACTGGCTGAAACATGTGGAGCTGAGCGAGCGCTTGAAGGCCAGGGTTCTGTCAGGCAAACTTCTGGATGATTCCTTAAGAGAACTTGAGAAGGTTGAAAAAAAAGAGTATACTCTTTTGACTATAGACGACACTGGCTATCCTGCAGCTCTCAAAGAAACCATAGAGCCACCTTTTATTCTTTATGTAAAAGGTCAGGCTGAAATCTTAAACTGGGCTTCGGTCGCCGTAGTCGGCTCCAGAAAGCCCTCTGGCTATGGCCGGCTGATGGCAGAGAAACTGGCCGAAGACCTGGCAGCCGCCGGTCTGGTGGTAGTCAGCGGACTGGCCAGAGGAGTAGATACCTGTGCTCACCGGGGTGCTTTAAGAGCCGGGAAAACGGTAGCCGTGCTAGGCTCAGGATTAGAAGTTATTTATCCCGGGGAAAATCGGATGCTGGCAGAAAAAATTGGGGAAAACGGGGCTGTGGTCAGCGAGTTCCCGTTAGCCTCAGGGCCGTCCAGCTACCATTTTCCCATGCGCAACCGTATAATAAGTGGTCTGTCGCTTGCCTGTCTGGTGGTGGAAGCCAGTCGTAAAAGCGGGGCTTTGATTACCGCCAGGCTGGCTCTGGATGCGGGTCGGGAAATAATGGCTTTGCCCGGGCCGGTGACTTCCGAATTAAGTGGCGGAACTAATTTTTTGATAAAAAGTGGAGCTAAATTGGTGGAAACAGCCGCTGATGTTATCAATGAATTACCGTCGCCCTGGAAGGAGGCGGCTTTAAGCCTTCTGGAGACGAAGAATCAGAGGAAGATAGACCTGGAGGGTGAGGAAAAAATGGTTTATGAGGCCCTGCCAGAAAAATCAGTTATTCACATAGACGAGCTATCTGATAAAATTCAGATACCGGTGGCCAAGCTGCTGACTGTTCTGCTGGCTCTGGAGATGAAGGAGCTGGTAGTACAGGAGGCCGGAAGATTATTTCGCAGGAGATGAAGATTGGGAAAAGCGTTAGTCATTGTTGAATCGCCAGCTAAAGCCAAGACAGTAAACCGTTATCTCGGCTCCAGCTACCTGGTTAAAGCCTCCATGGGGCATGTCTGCGACCTGCCCAAGACCAGGCTGGGGGTAGATGTTAATAATAATTTCCAGCCTACCTACCAGGTAATTCCCGAGAGAAGGAAGCTAGTGGCTGAGCTAAAGAAGCTGGCTGCTGAATGTGAAAAAGTTATTCTGGCGGCTGACCCTGACCGGGAAGGTGAGGCTATCTCCTGGCATATCAGCCAGCTTCTGGAAAAAGAAAATCCGCATATTTACCGGGCGGTTTTCCATGAAATAACTGAGGAAGCTATTAAAGAAGCTTTCTCTAAACTTGGCCCTCTAGATCAAAACAAAATTAATGCCCAGCAGACCAGGCGGATTCTGGACAGGCTGGTTGGCTATCTTATAAGTCCATTATTGTGGAAAAAAATTGGCCGAGGATTGAGTGCTGGCAGAGTTCAGACCGTGGCTTTGAGGCTGATTTGCGACCGGGAAAAGGAAATAAAGAATTTCAAGCCAGAAGAATACTGGACCATCTCTGCCGTCTTGCAGGCGGAAAACCCGCCTGAGTTCCGGGCCAGTTTGGTCACCATAGACGAGAAAAAAAGTAAAGTCAAAGACGAAAAGCAGGCTCAGGAAATCCTAGACACCTGCCGTAAAGAACCGTTTGTTCTGAAAAAAATTCAGGTCAGGGCCAAAAAGAAAAATCCTCCGGCTCCTTACATAACTTCCACATTGCAGCAGGATGCCTATCGACTGCTGAAGTTTTCGGTCAAAAAGACCATGTCCATAGCCCAGAGACTTTACGAAGGGCTTGAACTGGGCGAAATGGGACCGGTGGGTTTGATCACTTACATGAGAACAGATTCCGTGAGAATCTCTGAAGTAGCAAGGCAGGCGGCAAAAAAATTTATTGAAGAACATTATGGCCCAGAATATTTACCGGAAAAACCAAACATTTTTAAATCCAGGAAAACAGCGCAGGAAGCTCATGAAGCCATCAGGCCGGCTCATCTGGATCTGCCGCCAGAGAAAGTCAAACCCTACTTGAAAAAAGACGAGTACAACCTTTATCGCTTAATCTGGAATAGATTTCTGGCTTCGCAGATGAGACCGGCTGAAGTGGAGGAAACCCAATTTGACATCAGCGTTGGCCGCTATGGTTTTGTGGCAAAGGGTGAAGTAATTAAGTTTAAAGGTTATCTGATAATCTACGAAGAACAGCATCTAAGTTTTGAAAACGGCAAGGCAGAAAAAGAGACGCTGGAAGAAGAGAAAGAAGCAGCAGGGCTTTTGCCGATAGCCCGCGAAGGAGAAATCCTGACGCTAGTTGACATCCAGAGCAAACAAAATTTTACCCAGCCGCCGCCCCGCTATACTGAAGCCACTCTGGTTAAGGAGCTGGAAGCCAGGGGTATAGGTCGTCCGAGCACCTACGCTCCTATCATTAGCACCCTGCAGAACCGGGTTTATGTGGTCAAAGAGGAAGGTCGCTTTAAGCCCACCCACTTGGGCATGTTTGTCACTGATTTTCTGGTGAAGTATTTTAGTGAGCTTTTTGATTACAAGTTTACTGCCCGCATGGAAGAACAGCTCGACCGCATCTGCGATGGAGAAGCCAATTGGCTAGAAAGCCTGAGACATTATTATGAACTGCTGCAAAATTATTTGAAGATGGGCCAGCAGACAGAATCCATCAGGAGAAACGGTATCCCGGTGGAAGAAAAATGCCCTAAATGCGGCCGGCCACTGGTCATCAAAGAAGGTAAGTTCGGACGTTTCAAAGCCTGCTCCGGCTATCCGGAGTGTGATTACAGCGAACCTCTGGTTAAGAAGGAAACGAAAACTCTGGAAACCAGGTGCCCCGAATGCGGCTCTCCGCTGGTTTACCGCAAAGGAAAATACGGGACTTTTATTGCCTGCTCAAACTACCCTAAATGCAAGTATATCCATAAAGAGAAAACTGATACTGGTATTCCCTGTCCACTTGGTTGTGGTGGCACCATCATCAAGCGCAAAACCAAGAGAGGAAAATATTTCTACGGCTGCAGCAATTTTCCCAGGTGCCGTTTTGCCAGCTGGGATGAAGTGGTGCCAGAAAAATGCCCTCAATGCCAAACTCCTTTCCTGCTTAAGAAAGTGCCCAAAAAAGGGCACCCCTATATTTACTGTAAAAACTGTGATTACGTAAATTATCAGGTGGAAGAAAACGAGAAAATTAATTTAGAGGAAGAAAAAGCGGAAGAATTCACTGCTATTCTGGCCAGGCCGGATAAGGTGATGGAGCCTGAAGAGCAAAACAGCTCTGTGAAAGATGAAAAAAGAGATTGAAGAATTTCTCAATTATTTACGGCTGGAGAGAAACGCCTCTCCCCACACCGTCTCCAATTACTATCGCGACTTAACCCAGCTTTCTGATTATTTGAAGGAGAAATGTTACACCTGGCGCACGGTTGATACCATTGGTTTGCGAGGGTTTCTGGCTGAGCTTCATGAGCGGCAGCTAAGAAAGAGTTCTATCATCCGAAAGCTGGCCTGTTTTCGTTCTTTTTTTGAATTCTGTCTCCGGAAAAGATGGCGGGATGACAACCCCGCCAGTGCACTGGCCACGCCCAGAAAAGAGCAGCAAATTCCAGCCTTTTTAACCGAACAGGAGACCACCAAGCTTCTAGAATGGCCGGTAGAACTAAACGACCCATTGGAAGTAAGAGACCGCGCTATATTGGAGTTGCTATATGCTTCCGGGCTCAGGGTATCGGAGTTGATCGGTTTGGACCTGGAAGACCTTCATCTTAAAGAAAGGCTTATCCGGGTAAAGGGCAAAGGCAAAAAAGAACGCATCGTACCTTTTGGTCGTGTAGCGGAAAAATGGCTTAGAGAATATTTAAGAGCCAGACAGAAACTTGCTTCTGGCCGGCCAGTCACTCCCGCCGTTTTTCTTAATTACCGTGGCGAGAGGCTGACTGTTCGCTCGGTGCAGCGTTTAATCCAGCAGAGAATAAAAAAAATTGCCCTTAACCGTCACATCAGCCCCCATTCTCTCCGGCATTCTTTTGCTTCTCATCTGCTGAGCCGTGGTGCTGACCTGCGAGCCATCCAGGAGCTTCTGGGACATAAGAGCCTGGCTACTACCCAGAAGTATACTCACCTGGACCTCAGCCGCTTGCTGGAAATTTATCGCCGTTCGCATCCCCGTTCGTGATCTTTTCTGGGAAAAAAATGTGGGTGCGGGAAGAAAGTTTCCCGCACCCGCTGCCATGCCAAGAACACCAAGAGATGCTTCGTGATATTATTTGTTTTCGCCCACGGTAATTCGGTCTTTAATCTGTTCAAAAACCTTTTCGCCGATTCCCCGGACTTTCAATAAATCTTCCACTTTCTTAAAAGGTCCGTTCTGCGTCCGGTAATCAACAATTCTCTGAGCAACTTTTGGACCTATTCTTGGCAGGTTCTGAAGCTCAGCTGCTGAAGCCGTGTTAATGTTGATTTTGCTGGCCGGAGTCTTGGACTGAGCCTGGTTCTGGGCCAAAACCGGGCTTAAAGTAGAAAGCATGAGGGCTGCAAAAAGTCCTGCAACCAGTAGCAATTTGATATTGGTTTTCATGGGTAAACCTCCTTTCGTCTTGGTAAAAAGCAATTGTCGGGCCAAGATCATCATTAGTTATAAATAATTGATTAAAAATAAGTTAACGCCACAAATGGTATCTTCCCCGTCAACTGATGTTGACACGGGAAGCGATTTAAGTAAATTCTGGTTTACCAGTCTTGTTATATCAGGCTGGTTTTTTTCAATAATTTGGCTTTGGTAGAGCTGGAAAATTGAGTCTGAATAATCCAAACTAGAAAATTAAACAATAAAGACTATTTCCAGCTTTTCTCCAGAAACTTTCTCAATTTTCTTAGGGCTCGACCGCGGTGGCTGATGTTATTTTTTTCTTCAGCCGTAAGCTGAGCGAAAGTTTTTCTCAATGGTGGGTAATAAAAAACGGGGTCGTAACCAAAACCGTTACGACCCAGTGGTGTAGCAATAATTTTTCCCCTTACCTGACCCTTAAAACTTTTGATTAGCCGTCCATTTTGGGTCAGGGTAGCCACGCAGACAAACCTGGCCTGCCTTTTTTCTGGCGGTATATACCTGAGCAAGCGCAGTAGCTTGCTAATATTCTGGTTATCGGTTGCCTTAGGACCAGCGAAACGGGCTGACCTTACTCCGGGTTTCCCGCAAAGAGCCTCTACTTCTAGACCGGAATCCTCGGCCAGGACCAGGCCTGGATATTTTTGGCTGTAAAAAAGGCTTTTCCCCCGGCTGTTTTCTTCAAAGGTCTTGCCTCTTTCCTTAAAAGTGCCAAACTCAGGGTATTCAGCCAGGCTTTCTATTTTAAACCCCAGGCCCCGGAGAATTTTTTTAATTTCCCTAACTTTACCCCTATTGGTGGTAGCCAGTAAGAGCCTTTTTTTAATCAACCTTGAATTCCTCCAGGCCATTGAGGTTCATAATAGAGTCGTTAAACTCCTGTTCTTTCTCTTCTGGTCCGGAGATAGAAAAGCTGATGACCAGAAAGTTACCTTCCTTCCGCAGGCTGAGTCTTTCCAGTTTCACTCCATGATGAAAGCTGATTTTTTTTAGGTTAGAAAGAATTTCCGGGGAATCATGAAACTTTAGATGATAGTGAAAAATGTGCTTACGTAGGTACATTTCTTCTATTTTTCTAAAAGCCACCAGAGTAGCAATTACTACGGCCGTGATGATTAAGGCTGGAACATAATATCCGGCACCGATAACCAGCCCCAGCCCAGCTACCACCCACAGGGTAGAGGCCGTAGTTAGGCCAATAACCATTCCCCGAGCATGGATGATAGTTCCTGCTCCCAGAAATCCTATGCCGGCGACTACGCCGGCGGCCATACGCACCAGAGTATCCGGGGCCGCCTGACCATTCTGAAAAAGGCCAACGGCTAGGCTCATCAGCACAGTTGAACCCAGACAGACCAGAATGTTTGTCCTGAAACCAGCCGGCTTCTGACTGGCTTCTCTCTCTATACCGACCAGCCCACCAAGAGCCACAGCCAGAACTAATTTTAGTATCAATTCAAGCAGGTCCATTTGGTTAAAATCTCCTGTTGAAAATTATTCCCTTCTCCAGGATTGATTTTATAAAAAACTTAAATGAATTAGAAGAATAAAATACATGCCCACAAAAACCCCTCCATTAGAATTATGCGGCTGTCTGTGCTAAAATTTCTCACAATAAATAAGTTTAAAGAGAAAGGAGAATAACAGATGAAAACGACTATCATTAGTGTTAAAGCCAGAGAAATTTTAGATTCCAGAGGAAATCCCACGGTGGAGGTAGAAATAAAGCTGGAAGACGGCACAGTCGCCAGAGCAGGCGTACCTTCCGGAGCTTCAACAGGAGTTCACGAAGCCCTAGAGTTGAGGGACGGAGATAAGAAAAGGTACAGCGGAAAGGGCGTTCTCCACGCTGTAGAAAATGTCAACAAGCTCATTGCCCCAGAAATCATTGGTCTAGACGCGGCCGAGCAATGGGTTCTGGATCAGAAGATGCTAGCGCTTGATGGAACACCGAACAAAAGTCGTCTTGGAGCCAACGCTATCCTGGGTGTGAGTTTAGCTGCTAGCCGGGCTGTGGCTCTGTCGCTCGGTCTCCCACTTTACCGTTACCTCGGTGGTGTTGCGGCCAGGATTATACCTGTGCCTTTTATGAACATTCTGAACGGAGGTGTTCATGCCAACTGGCAGGGGCCGGACTTGCAGGAATTCATGATTGCTCCGATTGGTGCCCCCACTTTTGCTGAAGCGATGAGATGGGGCAGTGAAGTTTATCACACTCTAAAAAGTGTTCTTAAGAGCAAAGGATATAGCGTTGGAGTTGGCGATGAGGGTGGTTTTGCCCCGGCTCTCAAGAAAAATTCAGAAGCCTTGGACTTGATTGTGGAAGCTATAGAAAAAGCTGGCTATAAACCTTTTGAAGACATAGCCATTGCCCTGGACCCGGCGGCCAGCAGCTTTTATGAAGACGGACTTTATAATCTGAGAACAGAAGGCCGCAAAGTTAAAGCTGAGGAAATGGTCAGCATGTATGCTGAATGGTTAGGTCGTTACCCCATAATTTCCATTGAAGATGGGCTGGCTGAAGATGACTGGGAAGGCTGGAAGCTCCTTACTGAGAAGCTCGGACAGAAAATTCAGCTGGTTGGTGACGATATCTTTGTCACCAATGTAACCAGAATTAAGAAAGGACTGGAAGAAAAAGTAGCTAATTCTGTGCTCATCAAGCTCAACCAGATTGGTTCATTAACAGAAACCATTGAGGCTATCAACCTGGCCAGAGGCCACGGATGGACGGCCATGGTTTCTCATCGTAGCGGGGAAACAGTGGATAGTTTCATCGCTGACTTCTCCGTGGCCATGGGACTGGGTCAGCTGAAAACAGGTGCTCCCTGCCGCGGGGAAAGAGTGGAAAAATACAACCAGTTATTGAGGATTGAAGAAGAGCTTGATGGAGCAGCTGTTTACGCCGGTAAAAGTATAATAAAAAGGGCTAAATAACTCCGTAACCTGCGCAAAAGAAATTTGCCTTAAAAAAGATTGTCCTTTCAACAGGGTCAAATAGCCGGGGGCTGAAAGTCGCCCCGGCTTTTTTATTGTTGATTTTCTTTTTTTAGCAATTATCTTATACTGATAAAAAGAAAGAGGGATGCTAATGAACAGATCTTTTATCTCAGTCATAATTATTTGCTTGATGGTGGTGACCATAATACTTCCGGCTGCTGCCCAGAATCAAAAGTTCAAAGTCAGGGTGGTGGCAGAGCAGGCTAACATCAGGGTAAAACCTGATATTACCAGCGAGATGCTCTTCCAGGTGCCTGAAGGAACAGAGCTGGAAGCTGAGAAAAAAGAGGGTGAATGGTACCTGGTTCTCTACGACCGGTCCGATGGCACCAAGGGTCGCGGGTATGTGCATGAAAGTTTGCTGGAAGTTATCCAGCCGGAAAAACCTTTGACCAGCAAGGTAACTCAGCCTCTCAAAGAAGAAAGTAAGAAAGAGGAAAAACCAGTGGCCACGAGAGAGAAAACAGTGGCTACGCCTCCTGACCGCAAAACGCCATCAGTCTCATGGCCAGTTTTCCAGGCCAGTAATTTTTCTCTGGAAATTTCTGCGGGCGGCTTTTATCTAAAAGCGTTAGAAGTAAATCAAGCTGCTCAGGGAGTAATTGATTATTATCAATTTTATCTCGGCGAAAATGGCCGGCTGACCACCCGACCACTTCATCTTGGCTTTAATTACGGGGCAGAAGTCTTCTACCGGGTTTATCGCTATCTTCTGGTAGGTCTGGGGTTTGAATTCCAGCAGAGGGAAACCACTAGCAGACTGGAGTATGCCAGTGGAACAGACCTGGCTTATGCCGTGCTGGTCAGAACAGGAATAAAAGACCTGCCCCTGCGCCTGTCTGTAGTTTATGAGCCTGACGAAAACTTTTATGTTAAAGCGGGAATAGAATATCATCTGGCTAAGTTCAACTACTTTTACTCGGCGCCTTTGAGCCTTGACCAGCCAGCTACCAACCTGGCTACTTGGCAGGGACGGACTTCAGGGAATTCTCTGGGCTGGATGGAAGCCATCGGCTATCGCTACAGACTGACTTCATGGCTGAAGCTGTTCTTGGAAGGATCTTACCACTATGCCAGAATCAAGAATTTTGCCGGGAAAAATACCTACGAAAACACTCTGGGCGTAAGCAGCCAGGAAAAAGGCAAGCTTTATCAATGGGACGTCCAGGTAAATTCCGGCAAAACATTCCCTGTCATTTTTGTAAGAGAGAGCATGCCAGTAGAGCCAGGAGTCCTTAACGTTCGGAGAGCCAATTTAAATTTTTCTGGTTTTACTCTTTGTCTTGGCTTTCGCCTTGATTTTTAATTTTCAGGCCAAGATTTTCTTTTAATAAGACGGGTAAAGAATCTGCGGCCTCAGATATCATGACGTCGGTTTAAACAGGGCAAGCAGAGTGAGGGGTTTCAAATCTTCACGCCTGATCCCCTTTCTGGCAGCATTAATACTGGAGAACTCAACAGTTTATGTTCAGCGCTAATTTGCTTCATTTGTTTTTCCAGTATTCTGGTTTAAGTTTAGCTAAAGATTGATTATAGTCTGGTGTCAGATGAACACTGAAATTTTTTATTTGCTCAGGTTAGTCCTTTTTTCTTATAATGCTTTTCTTGAATGGCTGAAAGAATTTGCCCTGCTTGGTTTAGGAGGTGGATTTGAGCCAGAATGAAAGGTTTCTTTCTCGTCTTGGCTTCATAGCTGCGGCTGTGGGCATGGCCGTGGGCACGGGCAACATCTGGCGTTTTCCGCGCATGGCCGCCCAGTACGGCGGGGGCGTTTTTGTCCTGGTATATATTCTTGCTCTTTTTCTCTGGTCCGCACCGCTTTTGATGGTGGAAATGGCTATTGGCCGGACGACCAGACTTGGCCCGATTGGAGGATTCAGAGATTTCATCGGAGAAAAATACACCTGGATGGGTGGCTGGATGGTAGGTATTTGCCTGCTGATTACCTTTTATTATGCAGTTATTACTGGCTGGTGTGCCAAATATTTTATCCTGGCTCTTCAGGGAAGGTTTAGACAAGGGGTAGATACAGCCACTCTTTGGAACAATTTACTTCATAACCCGTGGCAGAATATTCTATACCAAGCGGTGGCCATTGGTTTGTGCGGTCTTATCATTTACCGGGGAATCCAGAAAGGGGTAGAAAGGATAAACAAAATTCTGGTGCCCTCTCTTTTTATTTTTCTAATCATAGCGGCGGTAAGGGCCGTCACCCTGCCTGGAGCCACGTTGGGTTTGCGCTACTTATTCGTACCGGACTGGTCAAAGCTGGCTGAGCCAGCCACCTGGCTTCAGGCTTTTACCCAATCAGCCTGGTCCACGGGCGCAGGCTGGGGCCTGATGCTGACTTATGCCGTTTATACCAGTAAAAAAGATGACCTTCCCCAGAATGCTTTGACTATTGGTATGGGGGACAATTCTGCTGCCCTGCTGGCGGGCATGGCTGTGATTCCAACTATCTTTGCTCTTACACCCGATCTGTCTGTGGCCCGGGCTTCTTTGTCTGATAACATGGGACTGACTTTTATCTCCCTGGCCGGGCTATTTCCCAGGATGAAGGGTGGAGTGGTAATAGCGCCGATTTTCTTCCTGGCTATGCTTTTTGCGGCCTTAAGTTCGCTGATTGCTCAGGTGGAACTGGGAGCCAAGACATTCATGGACCTGGGCTGGAGCCGCAAGAAAAGTACTATAGTCATTATCCTGGTCTGCTTTATCCTCGGCCTGCCCTCAGCTGCCTTTCCTTCTTTCTTGCTGAACCAGGATTGGGTTTGGGGTCTGGCTCTTCTCCTGAGCGGTTTCTGGACCATGTTGGCCGCCAGAAAATACGGGCTGGAGAGGTTAAGAAGAGAAGTTAATACCGGCTCTGATTTCAGAATGGGCAAATGGTGGACTCACATTCTTAAATACGTTTCTCCTCTTATTTTCCTGGTCATGATCGGCTGGTGGTTTTACCAGGCCATTACCTGGGATAAAAAGGAATGGTGGCATCCATTCAAGGTTAATTCTGTGGGTACTATTATCTTGCAATGGGCTGTCCTCCTGGCGGTGGTTATCCTGCTGAACAAGAAACTGGCCAGCTGGACCAGGAAGCCGGTAGTAGAAGAAGAGGATTAACATGGACCTGCTCGTCTGGATGGTCATTATCTTGGGGCTTAATTTTGGTGGGCTGTTCTATTTTCTCTGGCGGCTGCTGCGGAAAAAATAGAGTTTCGGTGTTACGAATAGATAAAATCGTAACACTTAATTTTCCTCAAATTTATAGCCCACACCCCGCACACTCTGGATGGTGCTGGACAGAGGGCCAAGTTTTTCCCTCAGATGCCGCACGTGAACATCTACTGTTCTGGGAATAACCACTTTTTCCTGTCCCCAGAGGTGAGTTAATATCTGGTCGCGTTCAAACACCCGACCAGGCCTGGAGGTCAGAAGGTCCAGAATTTTAAATTCAGTCAGAGAAAGGTCCAGGCTTTGGCCATCAACCCGGACTTCATATTTTTCCCGGTCTATCTCCAACCGGCCCTTAAGAAAAACTTTTTTACCGCCGACGGCTGGGTCGTGCCTTTCTTGCCTGCGGAGAATGGCTTTGATGCGGGCTTCTAGTTCCCTTAAAGAAAATGGTTTGGTGACGTAATCATCAGCGCCTAATTCCAGCCCGGTAACCCGGTCAGCTTCCTGTGATCTAGCCGTGAGCATGATAATCGGAATAGAAGCTTTTTCCGGTGTTTTCTTTAGGTACCGGCAGATTTCCAGTCCGTCAGACCCTGGCAGCATCAGGTCGAGAAGAATGAGGTCGGGCCGGTGATGGTCAAGGTAGCGCAGGAAGCTTTCTGGTGTTGAAAAGGCTTTCACAGAGAAGCCAGCTTTATTTAGATAGTTCTGCAGAAGTTTCAGAATATCTTCTTCATCGTCCAGGATAGCAATGGTTTTTAACATTGGTTACCCCTTTTTATTTTAAAACAGATACCACCTGCTTTGTCCAGAACAAGATGGACCTTTTATTCTTGCCGTTTAAAGGTCTGGAGATGCTTGATGAATTCACCTTTAATCAGGTAATAAGCTTCTTCAGCAATGTTTTTAGCCAGGTCACCCATTTTTTCCAGGTGACGGCTGAGCAAGATGAAAGTGACGCCCAGGGCAGGGGTTATTTCTTTTTTCTTTATTTGTTCCAGGTACCGGTTGGTTACGAGCAGCTTCAGGTCATCGAGAAAATGGTCCTGGCGGATGGATGATTTGGCCGGCTCCAGGTCTTCTGTCTGGAAGGATTCCATGGATTGGGCGAGCATTTGCTTGACCAATTCTATCATCCCGTAGATTTCCGACGGTACTTTAAACGGGATAAAAGATTGGCTTTCCTCCATTCTCTGCCAGATGTTCAGGCACTGATCAGCTATTCTTTCGAGTTCGTGGGCAATATTCATGGAAGAAAGAAGCAGCCTGAGGTCCCGGGCTACTGGCTGGTGAAGAGCCAGCAGGGTGGTAGCCTTTTTCTGTAATTCGGTTTCCAGCTGGTCTGATTTTCTTTCCAGAAAAATGATTTCCTGACCCAGGAGGAGGTTTTGCCCGGTAATCAATTCTTCAGAAAGGAGCAACACTCTATTGGTTATATCATAGAGTCTGAAAATATTTTCTTTTAATTCTTTAAGCTGGAGGTCAAAATTTCTTTCCATTTCTTATTCCCATTTTTTTAGCCAAAGCGGCCGGTGATGTAATCTTCTGTAAGTTTATTAACCGGGTTGGTGAATATTTTTTCTGTCCGGTCAAATTCAATCAATTCTCCTAACCAGAGGAAAGCAGTAAAATCAGACACCCGGGCGGCCTGCTGCATGTTGTGGGTGACGATGAGCACGGTATAATCTTTTTTGAGTTCATGGATTAATTCTTCAATGCGAGCGGTGGCAATAGGGTCAATGGCCGAACAGGGTTCATCAAAGAGAATGATTTCAGGCTCCACGGCCAGGGCCCGGGCAATGCACAGCCTCTGCTGCTGACCACCTGATAAAGACATGGCATTCTGGTTAAGCCGGTCTTTGACTTCTTCCCAAAGAGCAGCCTGACGCAGGCTTTTTTCCACGATAAATTCTATTTCTTCCTCTTTAAGATGCCGGCCGATTCTCAGCCCGTAAGCAATGTTTTCAAAAATAGACTTAGGAAAAGGGTTGGGTTTCTGAAAGACCATGCCGACTTTCTTACGCAGGGCGACCACATCAACGTCCGGGTCATAGATGTTTTCTCCGTCAATGAGCACCCGGCCCTCCACTCTGGCTTCAGGTATCAGGTCGTTCATGCGGTTTAGCACCCGAACAAAACTGGATTTGCCGCAACCAGAAGGTCCAATAATGGCTGTGACTCTTCTTTCGGGAATGTTCATAGAGATGTTTTTAAGAACCTGTTTTTTACTATAGTAGAGGTTCAGGTTTTGAACCTGGATTTTCGTCTCCTGGGGTGAAAAAGATATAATCTGCTCCATTTCTTAGTTTCTCCATTTATTTCTTAATCTGGCCCTGATAATAATGGCTCCTAAGTTAAAGATGACGATGAAAACAATTAAGACCAGAGCGGTGCCGTAAGCAATGGCCCGGGCCTTGTCTATGGCATGGTGCTGGGTGGCCATAATGTAAAGATGGTATGGCAGGGCCATAAACTGGTCTTTTAGAGAACGCGGCAGGTAAGGAAGATAAAAGGCAGCACCGGTAAACATAATAGGAGCAGTTTCTCCAGCTGCTCTGGCCAGACCAAGCACAGCTCCGGTCAGCATTCCCGGGATGGAATAAGGCAGCACGTTGGTTCTGATCATCTGCCATTTAGTAGCGCCGAGAGCCAGGGCCCCTTCCCGGTAGGCATCAGGAACAGACTTGAGAGCTTCTTCGCTGGCCGTAATGGTCCAGGGCAGGGTCAGTAGTCCGAGGGTAAGTCCGGCGGAAAGCACAGAAGTACCAAATTTAAGGATGTTGACAAAAAGAATAACTCCGAATAGGCCGTAAACAATAGAGGGCACGCCAGCCAGATTCCTAATAGAGAGCCGTATCAGGCGGGTCAGGCGGCCAGCCCCAGCGTATTCGTTTAAGTATATAGCCGCAGCCATGCCCAGCGGCACAGCTACGATAGCTGTAATCATGGTCACCAGAAAAGTGCCCACAATGGCGGGCAGTATGCCGCCCTGGGTCATGCCTTTTCTGGGAGCTTCGGTCAGGAATTCCCAGGAAATAGATTTATAACCTTTGCTAGCGATGTCGTATAAAAAATAGATGAGGATAAAGAGCACGGCATAGGTAGCAAGACGGACAAGGAAAAAACCAACCCACTGTAGTAGCACTGACTTTTCAAATTTATTGTTTTTACTTTTCTTTATGGAGCGGCTCATAGCAGTTTCCTTTTTTGTTTTTCCATAATTAAATCCGCGGTGAGGTTGATGATAAAAGTGAGAAGAAAAAGTACTAACCCGAGGGCGAAAAGAGCGTAATAATGAGTAGTAAAATATGGCACCTCGCCCAGTTCTATAGCAATGTTGGCCGTTAGCGTCCTGACCGATTGTAAAAAGCCGTGCGGGAAAGAACGGGCGTTGCCTGTAGCCATGAGCACGGTCATGGTTTCGCCGATGGCTCTGCCCATGCCCAGCATAAAGGCAGCAATGATGCCGGATCTAGCAGCCGGGATTTTTACGCGGATTAAAGTTTGCCAGTGGTTAGCACCCACAGCCAGAGAAGCCTCGGTATAAGATTGAGGAACAGCGCGCAGAGCATCCTCAGAGATACTGATAATAGTGGGCAACGCCATGATGGCCAGCAGGATGCTGCCGTTAAGAGCTGTCAGACCATGGCTCATTTTAAAAACTCTGGCAATAAGTGGTCCAATCAAGGTTATTCCTATGAACCCGACGACAACAGAAGGGACAGCTGCCAGAAGCTCAATGACGGGTTTGAAAATCTCTCTAGTCTTCGGCCTGGCCACGTCTGAGAGGTAAGCGGCCACAGCCACACCAACTGGAAAGGCTATGAACAGAGCGCCAGCGGTGACTAGAAGCGAAGAAACCAGCATTGATAAAAGACCGTATTCTGGTTCTTCTGGAGAAGTTGGGTCCCAGCGGGTAGAAGTGAAAAATTCTTTTAAATCAATTTCTTTAAAGGCTGGCACCGCGGAATAAAGAAGAAGGGCAAAAATTCCGAGCAGCGTTAGAATGGTAAGTAATCCGCTGATTTTAAATAAGTTCTTGAAAAAACTTTCTTTAAGGTTGCTGCCGAAGCCCTTCTTCTTTACCGAGTGCATGGCCTTTTTAACCTTTTATTTATTTCAGGTTTTTAAGATTCTGCTCCATCAGTTCCTGGCCAATCTTGAAAAAGCCTTCTTTTTCCACGATGGCCTGGCCTTCTGGGCTGAGCTCAAAACGGATGAAATCTGCAGCCACGCCGGATGGCTTTCCGTTGGTTGACTGATAAAGAGGCCGAGAGATAGCGTACTTGGCCGAGTAAACGGCTTCTTTATCCAGAGGTGAGAAGGCCGGAGCGTTTTCATCCTTTTTAATTTTCAGGACTTTAATACCTTTGCGCACTTGGCCACTTTCATCGTAGAGGTAACCGACTCCCACGTAACCTATGCCGCTAACATCTTGGGTAACAGCTTCAATAATCTGGGCATTGCCGTTCATTTCTTTAACCTCCGGAGAGTAATTTTTGTTGTTCAACACGTGTTCCTGCATGAAAGCGTAGGTACCGGAGTTGGATTGACGGCCGTAGAGCGAAATTTTCTGGTCCGGTCCGCCCAGGACTTTCCAGTTCTTTATTTCCCCGCGGAAAATGGAGCCGACCTGGACCATAGTCAGAGTCTCCAGAGGGTTTTTCTCGTTGACGATTATGCTCAAAGCGTCAACGGCGATAGCAAAAATTCTGGGTCTGACTCCTTTTTCATAAGCCAGGTCCAGTTCTTTTGGCTTCCATTCCCGGGAATGGTTGGCGATGTCACAAGTGCCGTTAATAAGAGCTGTGATACCCGTGCCAGAACCGCCACCAAGAACGGCGATGGCGGCTCCGCGGTTTTTTGCCATGTATTCTTCTGCTAGGATTTGCACCAAGTTGACCAGGGTGTCTGAGCCTTTTATCTGAATCATCTTTTTTTGGGCCAGGCCGGGTTGAATCAAAGAAAAGATGGCCAGGGCCACGACCAGAACCATCTGGACAAAGCCCTTCATTTTTTTGATATTTTTTTTGTTAAGCATTTTGCCTCCTTAATTTGTTTTTTAGAAGCTCATAAAAAAGGTCAGGTTAAAGACAACATCACTTTTTTTGAGCGGGTCTTTATAATCATAAAACCAGATGTTGGGCTGCAGTTTGAGGCTGCTGTGCAAGGGAGTCCAATCCAGACCAGCTATGACCAGACCGATTTCATCGTTGGCTGTCAAACTGTTTGGTTCAAAGCGGTCAAAACGAGCAAAAGCATTAAGCTTTTCTGGAATTAATTGAAAGCGACCGAAAACAGACAGCCCGGAACGGTCATAGCGCTCGCCGTCCTGCAGGTTTTTGTCATTGCGGTAAACGAACCATTCAGCACCTAAAGTGAGTCGGGGTATGAATTCCGCATAAACATCAGCCTTATAAGTAATGGCTTTGGCGCCCACCTCCTGCTTTTCGTAATCCACATAACCTACCACAGATAATCCGGCGAGCGGAATAAAGTGAAGATTGGCCATTATTTTCTTGTATTTGTCGCCTTCTGGATGACTGTAACCAGCTCCGTTGGTTAGCATCAAGCCATAGCGTAACGGTCTGGCAATTTTCCCGGTCAGGCTCAATCCGAGATCAGCGCTGGAAGCATCAACGTCCTTACCCGTTACATCCTTGTAAATGTCCATGAGGGTCTTGGCCACGCTGCGGTAACCCCAGCGGCTCTCAGCCAGCTTAAAGGTTATGGTATCAGCCAGACCGACTTTCAGGTCCGAACCAGGCAGGATATCACTAACCTGAAAATACAGATGCTTGAGAAAGGGGCGGAATCTGTCATCTTTTTTCCCCTGAGCATCGACAGCTTTAACATAGTTGCCATCAAAAGTCAGCCTGAAACTCAATCGGTTGTTAATTTTATTGTCATAGCGGAAATAAGCCCGGCGGAAGGTAAAAAAGTTGTTCTTGAAGTTCGGTTCTCCCTGAGGATTGGTAATTGGGCCCTGGTTGGAAAGGTAAAAAGTGTAATCAAGATAAATGGCGGTGGAGAATTTTTGCTGGGCCTGGCCGGCTGAGGCCATGGCTGCAAAAAGAAAAACAGCCATAAGACAAAAAGCCCACCAGCCCATTCGAATTTTTTTCCCTGAATTCATTTTTCCTCCTTGTTTTTTTTCTCCGGAAGTTTTCAGGCGCCTGGTTATTCCAGAGTATTTTCAGGCTGACAATATAGGAAACCTTTGTGAAAAAGAGGCGAAGCAAAGGTTAAGATTTAGTTAAATTTTTCGAGCCTGGTAAAGCGGGGAAGTTCTGTTTTATATGATAATCATCTTGTCAGATGAAAAAAATCTTTGTGGAAGAAAAGCCTTTTTTGAAGATAATGGC
>JACIYK010000209.1 GCA_014359965.1 Candidatus Aminicenantota bacterium | reverse complement strand
AAATCTGGCATCTGCCCCAGGTTAAAGGCAAGACCCGCCTGATAATCGTCGATGCCCTGCGGCCAGTCTGCGACAAGGGACCACAATTTGACCCACGCTACCGCTGGCCCTACAAAGGCTTGCTGGCTAGCACCGACCCGGTGGCTCTTGATGTTATTGGTTTGAAGATTATCCAGGCAAAGAGGGACGAACTGCGGGGCGAACCCTGGCCCATCTCTCCCCCACCCATCTGCATCGAAGCTGCCGATACGATTTACAAGCTGGGCCACAGCAAAACGGAAAACATTGAACTAAGGAAAATTGGCTGGGACGAAGGAATATTAGTTTAAGCTAATTAATCCCAGGAAACCCTCTGGTCTGTATTTATGACCATTATTCAAATGCTGACGAAAATAATCTATCCTTAAACATCTTTTGCCGAGTAATTTTCTGAAATATTGGTGGATGTTTTCATTTAAGCAAATTCCTTAGCTTATCCCTCAAAGGGGCCAGAATTACATCTTTGGTTTTCTCCTTACTCCAAGAAGATTGCTGATCAATTCTTTCGCTTTATCAGACCATCAAATCTAATTTTATTTTACTTATGATTTTTTACAGCTTTTGAAACCAGGACAAACCGCCACTTTTTCAGCCCGGCATGGCCCAGCATAATCAATACCTACCCGGGGAGTTTACAGTATATCTGAGGATTTTACTTTTTCATCTCTATCCTCAATCCAGATTTTTTAGACCCGATCAAAACTTCACCATAACAAGATTTGCCCAACGGCAAACAGCGACAAAGCTTGGCCGGGACAGAAGTTATATTTTTCGCTTCCACATCACTTCTATGGCTCTGATTAAGACACATTCCGGTTTACCCTCCTTACCTGTCATCACATTAAGCTGCCAGTACATACCATAAACCGGATAGATATAAATACCCCAAACAAGAAACTCTGCTTTGTTTTTTGGGGTGATTTTTCTTCCGTGGGCCTGAGAAGCACTACATTTCGGCCTTACTTAAATCTCTTTTTCTATAATCTGGCTAGCCAATCATTTTGCATTTAATTTTCTAACCAGACATTTCCCCAGAAGCTGACTGGCCACTTTTAAGGTTGACTGGGGGGGGAATCCCTTCCAAGTCTTTTCGATCTCACTCACGCCACCAAATAAATATTTATCCCCGCATTGCTTGAGCAAAGATTCAGGTAAATTTTATTCTTTTACAAGAATATCAAAAAAAATACTTAAAGGCCCAGCTCCTGGTCTATGCCCTGCATGGCCTCCAGACAAATGCTCAAAAATTCGTCCAGGCTCAAACCGAGGTGGCTGCATTTTTCAATCTCTTCCCGCCTGGCTCCGCGAGCAAAATGCTTTTCTTTATAGCGGCGCTTTAAAAACTCCAGGTCCATAGCTTTAAGTTTTTTCTCAGGATGCATCAACGCAGCCGCGACTATCAGTCCGGTAGTGGGGTCGGCGGCATAAATAGACCAGTCCATAGCACTCTGGCATGGTACCCGGCCAGCATGGGCCTGGATGGCCTGGAGCACTTCCGCTGGCAGGCTGTATTTTTCCAGCATTTTCACCGTTTCAGTGGTATGAAGTTCTGGGTTTTTTTCCGTAAGCTCATAATCCAGGTCGTGAAGTAATCCGGCCAGCCCCCAGGTTTCTTCATTACCACCCAGTCTTTTGGCCAGGGCCTTCATACAGGCTTCAACCGCCAGACAGTGTTTAACCAGATTTTTGTTATGCAGATGCTGTTTGACCAATTCCAGGGCTTCTTCTCTATTCATTTGCCTTCTCCTTTTCCTCTTTTTTCTCAAGCTTTAAAACTATATTATAATCGATAGAAACTTTTTTGTTATTCTTTTTGTCAAAAACCCTGACAGACAGCTCGTACTTTCCGGGTTTTACTGGAAGCCAAGTCCAGCTGTTAATCCTGGATGCCCGGCGAACTAATCTTTCCTCGCCTCCGGGGCTTTTAACAAAAAATTCATATTTTGGCTGATTGAAGCCAGCCGACTGAACAGTTAATACCACCCGCTGACCAACAGCCTGCGGAGATTTTACCGAAGTAATTAACCTGACCTGAGGTTCCTGACGATAAGCCTGCACTAAACTTTTTTCGTCCTGCGAGCTATAACTAGAAACTACCAGGATATCTTCCCAGACGCACGGCCCCGAAGCAAAGGCAAATGGCAATACGGTCACCGAGGTTTTCTGGCTGCTTTTTATATCAAAACCAACCAGCATCCGGTCAGAACACGCCACTATCAAGGCTTCCTGAAAAAATTGTGGCTTAGAAAAAATACGGCCAGGAATGGTCTGCCATTTTAGAAGATGACCGTTTTTTCTGTTCAACTTGAGCATCAGACCACCAGAGGTAAAGGCATACAACTCCTTTCCCCGCAAAAGCAAATATTCTAGCCGCTGGCTGCCAGTTTTCACCTGCCAGCGGATTCTTCTTTTTCGGCCATCAAAACTGATAATTTTCCCCGTATCTGTTCCCATAAACACATTTCTCCTATCCAAACAAAAAGCTGTGGAAATGGGCTCCCGGAAATCATACTCATAAAGTGTTTTGCCCGAATTTTTTTCTATAGCTATCAATTTACTAGGCCCTATAGGGACAAATACAACTTCCTGGGAAAAAAATACTTCACCAGCCGGTGCACTTGGTAGCTCGTTTTTCCATAGTAATTGGCTATCTCCCAGGGAAAAAGCCTCTATTGATTTCTCTGTAGGCAAGAATAAATGTTGGCCATCTGAGACAGGTTTATGGGTAAGAGGATGATCAGTTACTATCCTAAGCGCCACTTGTCCCGATTTGTCCAGCCCAAAAACCAGATTTTTTTCTACCAACCAGATAAAGCGTCCATCTGTTCCAGGGGAGAAAGAAAGGCTTTTTTCCAAAAACACCTGTTTCAGAGTTTTGATATCTTTAGGCTGTATAATAGAAAGCTTATTGTTATCAGTAATCCAGAAAACCATATCTCCCATAGTCCCCAGAGCAGTTACCCGACCATCTACTGGCACTTCCCAGACCAGTGTTAGAGAAAGTTCAAAAAACTCTTCCGCTTTTGTTTGTCTCTGAGACCCCCCAGTTGTGAAATCTTCTGGCCTGTATTCTCGCCGTTTTTGACTGAAGCCCCCTGCTTGATTTTTCTTCTCTTTTGTTGTTTCCTGAACTGTAGGTTTTGCTTTACCGCTAGGCGATAGCCATTCTTCCAGAGTAACAAACCTATAACCTAAGGTTATCAATTGATCCAACAATTCGTTCAATCGGTCATAAAACTTATCTTTTCTTTCCGCAGCCGTTCCCAGATGGATTAACATTATACACCCGTTCAATCCTCCAGGCTGATTTTTCTCATACTCCAGAACTTGATGCAGAATATCTTTGGAAGAAAGATAATTCTTCATATCGGGTGTCGTGAAATCCGCAACGGTCATTATGCCCGGAGTTGGATTTATTAAAACCAGGTCAGCTTCAGCTGCCCATCCGGCAATTTCTTCGTTATACCATTCATATGGCGGTAAAAAATATGGAGCCTCCTTTTTGTTAACTCCGAATGCTTTAAGAGCTTCATAATCTTTTTCCAGGTCAGAAATAAATTCTTTTTTGCTCACCAATGTTTTTTCTCTTTCTTGCAAAGAGCAATAGAGTAAATGAGAATCTGAATGTGGTCCAACATAATGTCCTTCGGCCATCATTCTTTCTACTAAGGGTTTGAATTCCTCTGTCCGGAGGAAATTCCCAGTCAGGAAAAAACTACTTCTGATGTTTCTTTTTTGGAGGGTTTCAAGAATTTTTTCCCTCCCTTCCCTTAAAGTATCTGCCGAAAAAATCAGAGCTATCTCTTTTTTATCAACCGGCCCACGTACCACCGCTCCATAAGAAATGGTGAGATTTTTACCTGCAAGTTCTGTTTTCTTAACAGACTGAGAAAAAATGTGATTAGTCAGAAACACCAGAATAAGAATTAAAATATTAACTATTTTTTCCTTTCCGGCCATTTAATATCCAATCCAATTATAAAGCGATTTTAGTTTAAGGTAACTAATTGTACAAATATCAGCTTAGATTGTCTTCTTGGCTTGAACTTTACTAACCATCACAATACTGTTATCATTTTTTTGTTATGGTCAATTATATCCTTCTTTACCAGATAAGAAAACTGGTAAAAAAAATCTTAAAGCAAAAAATTGAGGACGGCGAAATTGCCACCAC
>JACIYK010000208.1 GCA_014359965.1 Candidatus Aminicenantota bacterium | reverse complement strand
ACCTTTATTGATTTGCTTACTGCTCACGGCTTCACTCAGGCAAAGGTTCTGGAAATAAGGGAAACCGTCAAAAACATTTATGACCTGGCTCGGATTCCAGCCGGGAAAGAGCTTCGGCTATTAAAGAAAGAAGACCAGGTAATTCGCCTCCAGCTTGACCTGGAGCCTGAAAGATATTTGGATATAGACCTGACCTCATCTCCAGCCAAAGCCAGCATTAACTATTACCCGCTGGAAAAGAAGCTGGTGCTGGTTGAAGGTGAAATAGAAGACTCGCTTATCGCGGCTGTTAACCGGGCCGGCGAACAGGACACGCTGGCGCTGATGCTGGCTGACATTTTTGCCTGGGACATTGATTTTTACGTGGACCTGAGAAAGGGTGACCGTTTTAAACTCCTGGTAGAAAAAAAATACGTGAACGGAGAGTTTGTTTCTTACAGCCCGATAATAGCCGCTTATTTCATTAACAAGGGACAGTTCTTTGAAGCTTTCCGCTTTGATTATCCTCAGGCAAACCGCTATGATTACTTCGATGCTCGAGGTAATTCCCTTCGCCGGGAATTCCTGAAATCACCACTTCGTTATAGCCGGATAACTTCCCGCTTCTCGCTGAAGCGTCTTCATCCGATTAGAAAAATCTACCGGCCTCATTACGGAGTTGATTATGCAGCACCGGTGGGCACTCCAGTTCAGGCCACAGCATCTGGTGTGGTCACCTATACTGGATGGAACGGCGCAGCCGGCCGCATGATAAAAATTCGGCACAACAACGCTTATGAAACTATGTATCTTCATCTGCGGAGCTTTGCTCCCAGCATCAGAGTCGGAGCCAGAGTTCAAGGCGGTCAGGTTATTGGCTACGTAGGTTCCACCGGAGAATCTACCGGTCCTCACCTGGATTATCGCATCCTTTTCCACGGACGTTATGTTAACCCTTTATCCTGGAAATTCCAGCCTGCTGAACCTCTGCCAGCTGAATTTCGGCCAGAATTTGAGCGCCGCCTTCAGATAATCAAGTTGCTGATGAATCATCCCCTCTGGGTTTTAAATTTTTAGAATATCCAGTTCATATTTTGTTTTCTTTCCAGCATTCAAAATTTAGTTTTTAGTTTTAATTTTTCCCTACCAAATTTATTATCCGGCAGCAAAAAATAAAGGAAATTTTCGGCGCCCCCAGCCGGCCACAAAAACTTTCATTTGACCTTTCACTAACTTTTTTTTATCATGACATTGTCAAATAGAGGGAGAGGAGGTTTATATGAAAATCACCATCAGTGTTCTTAAAGCCGATGTCGGAAGTATCGGCGGACATCTTAAACCAAGCCAGGCTTTATTCGAAGAAATCAAAAATTTTGTGGCCAGCCACGGGAAAAATAAGCTGATTGACTATTACATAAGTTCAACTGGTGATGACGTGGCTATCTTATGCACTCATACGGGAGGGGTAGGAAACCGGGAAATTCACCAACTGGCCTGGGAAGCTTTTCTGGCCGGCACCGAAGTGGCCAAAAAAAGCGGACTTTACGGTGCAGGCCAGGACCTGCTCAAGGATGCTTTTTCTGGAAATGTCCGGGGGCTGGGCCCAGCCGTGGCTGAGATGGAATTTGAAGAAAGACCCAATGAACCGTTTATCTTTTTTGCCGCAGATAAGACTGACCCAGGCGCTTACAACCTTCCTTTTTACCTGGCGTTTGCTGACCCGATGTATTGCTCAGGTTTAATTCTCAGCCCGAAAATGAGCCAGGGATTTCGTTTCCGGATAATTGATGTCAGCTACACGGAGAAAAATAAAATAATTGACTTGAACACACCCGAAGACCTGTACGACTTAGCCGTTTTGCTCCGGGATACGGAAAAATACGTGATCGAAAGCATTTATAGCCGGAGTTCTGGAGCTCAGGCTGTGGCCATTTCCACCCAGCGTCTGCACAACATCGCCGGTAAGTACACGGGCAAAGATGATCCGGTAGCCATTGTCCGGGTCCAGGGAGAATTTCCGGCCACGGGCGAAATACTCGCACCTTTCTCCATCGGCCATTATGTTGCTGGCTTCATGAGGGGAAGCCACATCGGTCCTTTGATGCCCTGTAAACTCAACACCACTATTTCATACTTTGATGGACCACCAGTGGTAACCGGTGCAGCCTTTTCCATTAAAGAAGGCAAACTCACTGAACCGGTTGATGTTTTTGCCCATCCCTTCTGGGATACAGTCAGGGACGAGGTGTCCAGAAAAGCTATGGAAATAAGAAAACAGGGTTTCTGCGGACCATCTATGCTGCCTTTTTCCGAACTGGAATATGGCGGTGTGGTAGAAAAACTTAACCAGCTGGAAAAAAGATTTCGCCTGGTAGATTGACATTTAACTAATAAGGCAGTAATTTAGCTTCCGAAGAGGTCAAAATGAGTGAAAGGAAAAGTCCGCTTCCTACAGTGGATATAATCATAGAAATTGAACGTCCCGACGGAAAAACTGGCATAGTGCTGATAGAGCGAAAAAATCCGCCACCTGGCTGGGCTTTGCCGGGCGGGTTTGTAGATTATGGCGAATCCCTGGAACAGGCAGCTGCCCGGGAAGCACGAGAAGAAACCTCGCTGGAGGTGGAGCTGGTCAGACAGCTTCATACTTACTCAGACCCGAACCGTGACCCGCGGATGCACACTATTTCCACAGTTTTCCTGGCTCGGGCTGCTGGTCAGCCCCGGGCTGAGGACGATGCGAAAAACATTGGCATCTTTACCAGAGAAGAAATAAATTTTCCTTTGGTTTTTGACCACGGTCAGATTCTAGAAGATTACTTCCAGTGGAAAGAAGCTGGAGAGGAAGTATTTCTTTACACCCGTCAAAAAAAGGCAGAAAACCCGTTTATCAACGGGGAAGAAAAAGAACAACCTCTGGTGGAGCTAACCAGGGTATGGAGCTTGGCTGAAGCTGAGGTTATTAAGAATTTCCTGGAAGCCGAGGGCATTACCTGTCTGCTTAAGGGACAGATTGTCCACTCGCTTTATCCTTTTACTATGGACGGACTGGGCGAAACCATCGTTCTGGTTCTGGAAAAAGATTTAGATAAAGCCCAGAGGCTTCTCAAAGAATACTCCACTTCCAGGGACTGACGACGTTTCTTCTTTTTCGCCTTATTTCCTGACCGATTTTTTTCTTAAAAAAACGGGAATTTTTTTCTTGACTTTTATTTATTTATTCCATATATTTAAGTCAAAACGGGATAAAACGGGACAAAATGGGAAAAGAAGGCTTGAGCAATTTGCTGATAGGAAGCTGCACTGCCAGATTAGACAACAGCGGTCGCCTGAAAATCCCGGAGAAATTCCGCGAAATAATTGAAGAGCATTATGGTAAAGACGTCTTCATTACCTCTCTCACTGATGAGGCGGTTCAAATATACCCTCTTTCCGTCTGGGAAGAAATGACCAGAATTGCCAACGAGGGAGCTCTCCATCTACGCCCTGACGTCAGACGCTTCTTGCTGCGCGTCAACCTGAAGGGTAGCTACAACCAGATTGATGCCAAAGGTCGGGTGCTGATTAACCAGACTCTAAGAGAAAAAGCCCGTCTCAACACTGAGGTGGAGGTAATCGGACTGAACAATCATCTGGAAATCTGGAACAAGGAAGTTTTGAACAGCATCATTGAAGAAAAACCTCTGACCGAGGAGGATTTCGAAAACATTGCCCGTCTTGTCCCCCGAGGAAAGACTGAATGAAAGAATACGGGCATACGCCGGTATTACTTGAGGAGGCTTTAGAATTTCTGCAGGCCTCAAGGCCCGGTCTCTATCTTGATGGCACGGTTGGGCTGGGGGGACACACTTTAGAAATCCTGAGGCGTAATCCTCAGGCCCGAGTCATTGGCTTTGACCTGGACGAGAAAGCTCTGAAAGTGGCCGCCCGCAGATTGGCTGATTACGCCTCCAGGGTTAAGCTCTTCCAGGCCGATTTTCGAGACCTGCTCGGTTTTGAGGAAATAATAGATTTCAGCCAGGTCCGGGGCGTCCTGTTAGACCTGGGCATTTCTTCTTTTCAGCTGGACAACCCGGAACGTGGTTTCAGCTTTAACCTGGAAGGACCGCTGGACATGAGGATGGACCTCAGGCAGAAGACCACCGCCGAAAAAATTCTCAACACCTACAGCGAAGCCCGCCTGGCTGAAATTCTGGAAAAATACGGTGAGCTAAAGCATACCCGGCCACTGGCTAGAAAAATTCTAAACCAGAGGAAGCTGGG
>JACIYK010000207.1 GCA_014359965.1 Candidatus Aminicenantota bacterium | reverse complement strand
AATTCCGGACTGAAGTCAGTAACTGGCGCCATGGCTACCACCATAGAAGCACCCGACCTGGAAAGCATTTTGAAAGTAGTAGTCGAGTGTGACAAAAAGCTGGTAGAACTCGGAGTAAAAAGAATCCACCTGGATTTACGCGTCGACCATCGGCTGGACAAACCGATTACTATTGAAGGCAAACTCAAAGCTGTGGGCAAAAAATAACAATAGTAAAAAATTGTCCGGAAGGACTGATAAAAAGTTTATCAAGGAGGTTACCATGGTGTCCGTTAAGGATGAAGGTTTTTCGCCCAATGCCTTAAAAATTTTAAAGACCCGTTATTTCATGAAAAACGAAAAAGGAGAACTCATAGACAAAAAGCCATCCGACCTTTTTCGCCGGGTGGCGGATTACATAGCCTCAGCTGAAAAAAGCCCAGCTGAGCGTAAAAAATGGGCAGATAAATTTTTTGAATTGATGATGCGGCGTGATTTTTTACCTAACAGCCCAACCCTGACCGGCGCCGGCCGCGACATGTGCCTGAGTGCCTGCTTTGTCCTGCCGATTGAAGACTCTATGGAATCAATCTTTGAAACGGTCAAGAATGCGGCCCTGGTGCACAAGGAAGGCGGCGGCACTGGTTTTGACTTCAGCCAGCTGCGGCCTAAGGGCAGCTTTGTTCATAAGACCCAGGGTGTGGCTTCTGGACCGGTTTCTTTCCTCAAGGTAATTGATGCAGCCACCGAAGCGGTAAAACAGGGAGGCACACGCCGAGGAGCAAACATTGGCATCCTGCGCGTGGACCATCCAGACATTGAAGAATTCATTACCATGAAGCGCGACGGTAAGACCCTCAGCAACTTCAACATCTCCGTGGCCATCACTGATGAATTCATGCAAGCTTTAAAGCACGACGGCTATTACTGGATATATAACCCCTACCTCAAGAAAAAAACGGCCAAAAAGAAAGCCCGCGATATCTTCAAGCTGATTGTGGAATCAGCCTGGGCCTCGGGTGATCCAGGCTTAATTTTCATCGACCGCATCAACCAGCTCAACCCCACGCGCGAACTCGGGCCCATTACGGCTACCAACCCCTGCGGTGAACAACCCCTTCATCCTTATGAATCCTGCAACCTGGGTTCCATTAATGTTTCTAATTTCTATGACCCGGAAAAGCCAGATGAGTTTGACTGGGACAGGCTGGCCGAAACCATTGAGATGGCCGTACGCTTCCTAGATAATGTCATTGATGTCAATAAATACCCCCTGCCCCAGATTGCTGAAATGACCAAAGCCAACCGCAGAATCGGCCTGGGAGTTATGGGCTGGGCTGACCTGCTGATTAAGAAAAAATTACGCTATGATTCACCAGAAGCTCTGGCTTTTGCCGAAAAGTTAGCTTCCTTCATGCGTCAAAGAGCAGAGGCCGAGAGCGAAAAACTGGGTGAAATTAAAGGTAGCTTTCCCAACATAGAGAAATCCATCTTTAAAGGCAAAAAACGCCGCAATGCCACCGTCTTAACCATCGCTCCGACCGGGACCATTTCGCGAATTGCTGGCTGTTCAAGCTCAATAGAACCAATTTTTGCCTTTGAATTCGTCAGCAAAATTTTGGACGGTGAACTGCGCGATGTTCATCCTCTCTACGAAGCCTGGAAAAAAGAACACCCCGACGAACCATTGCCAGATTACTTTGTCACGGCTCACGAAATTTCCTACGAAGGACACATCCGCATGCAGGCCGTCTTTCAGAAGTACGTGGATAACTCGGTGTCCAAGACCATCAACCTGCCCAACAAAGCTTCTGTTGAAGATGTAGAGAAAGCTTTCCTGCTCGCTTATGATATGGGTACCAAAGGCATAACTATCTACCGCGATGGCTCAAAGGCTGAGCAGGTGCTTTACGCCGCGGCCAAGGATAAGCCAAAACTTATTCCCAGGGAACGCCCAGTTACCTTACCGTCCATTACCGATAAGATTAAAACCGGTCTTGGTAACCTCTACGTAACCATAACCTTTCTGGACGGAAAACCTTTTGAAGTTTTTGCCTCCATCGGTAAGAGCGGTTACTCCACCATGGCTGATGCCGAGGCCATCGGCCGGTTGATATCTCTGGCATTAAGAAGCGGTGTGGATCCAAAAGAAGTTATCCTTCAGCTCAAAGGTATTGGCGGAAGTGAACCGGTCTTTACTGAAGGCGGGTTGGTCCAGTCAATTCCCGACGCCATAGCCAAAGTTCTTGAACGTCACCTTGGTGAAGTGAAGGAAAACGGACGCGATCTTCAGCGTGAGATTTGCCCGGTCTGTGGAGCCACTTTACCTGATGAGAAGTGTCCGGTTTGCCCCAACTGCGGCTGGACTAGATGTTCCTGAATTATTACTGAAAGATTAAAAAAGAAATAGCTGTTTCTCTGCTTCCTAAAGTGTTTTAGTAGCCCTGACTCTGGTTTTCTTCAATTTCCCTGGCTTTATCCGGCCGGGCTTTTATTGTTTTGGGAAAAAATCATTATAGAAAAGGCCAGAAAAGACCTCTAAAACAGACCAGGCTTGGCAAGCAAATTCATTTAAAAGGGAAAAATTCGCCCGCAAATTTTAATAGTTGTATTTTCTTACCACGACTTCTTTTTCTTCTATGGCTAGCTGGAATATTTCTCCGCTGGCCGTAACTCTGACCGGGTAAAAGACTTCATTGGGCACCTTAGAGACGTATAAATCTACGCGGCCAATTTCCTTCCCCTCAGACTTTAGAACTACCACCTGATTCCTTTCCTGGCGAAAATTGTAGACGTTGGCTGCCAAGTAAATATTATTCCTGTCATCCTGCCAGACGCCGTAAATCACGCCAAGGGGTAGGGGAAAAGAAACGCTGAAATTCTTCCATTTGCTGAAAACCTCATCCGAACGTGAAATCATGATTTCCTTTTCATCTACGATTTCCACTTTGAGCAGACGGCGACCGTCGGTGGTCAGAAGCCCAGGTATTTTGATGGCATTGGGCACCGGTCTTAAATCCTTTTCCGCCATTAGAAACGACTGATTATCTGCTCTGACCCACAGCCCGGGCCAGTTCCCAGTAGCAATATAATAAACACCTATAATCTCTTCTGGTTGGGGGATTTCTGGTTTTACAAGGGTGAAAGAAGCCTGCACCTTGCCGGCCAGGTCAATCACAGTTACTTCCTTCTTAACTAAACTGTCTAGCAGGGCAATTTTATCACCGGGAAGAATTTCCAGGTCAGAATAGGTCCGGGCTGGGATAGGGATCGTTCTTTTCCACTGACTTTTTTCATAAACCTGAATTCGGCTGTTGGTCTGGTCCAAAACATAAAGCTCACCAGTCTGGCCGACCGTAAAACTCATCGGACCTTCTGGGTTGGCTTCTTCTGGGGTAACTACACCAAGCTCGGCTTCGCCAGAGCCAATTGGTACTCTCAGTATTTCCTGGACCTGCACTTTTGGCTGGGCCTTCTCAACTTCCTGCCATCCATGGCTCCTCAGTTCTGCCCCATAAATTCCAGCCGGACAGGAAATTGCCAGGCCAGCCGCTAGAAACAAGCCAAGCCAGAAGAGTTGATTACTGTTTTTTTTAAAAGAACCAAACTGCATTTTCCCTTCCCTTAAAAAACGATTTCTTTCTTTTTTTGATTATAAACTTTATCGGTCTGAAAAAAAAGTTTGATAGGAAGCCAGGGGTTGAGATTATAGGGGCTTATCGAATGCTTCTCGAGGAAAAAGGGTATCGAGACTCACTTACCAAGCCAACCCTTTTTTTCAGGTTTCTGGCGTTTCTATAGAATTCTTAAAACCTCGGGCAAAAAATCAAACAAAGAGGCAATTTTGAGAAAGAGCAAAAATCATTATTGGGCCATGATTCTATCCGTTCTGGTTCTCTGGGTTTTATGGAAGAAACTCCGCCTGCTCTAACTTATGACGTACCGGCTGGGTATAAGAAGGTGAAACAAATCATCCCAGTCTCTGATTCTCTCAAGGAAAATTAAAAGTCGTTACCACACCACACCATAGTCGTCGCCGTAGTTGCTGGAGCCGCCCCAGAAAGTGCCGTTCTTGTGGTCAAAGTAGATGGCATTTATCGGACCGGATGTGTACTTTTTGAAGGAGAGGCGGTAGCCCATGCGCTTGAGCTGCTCTCGTACTTCAGGTGGAGTCTTCTCGTTTAGCTCCAGCTTGCCCGGCGAGCAATCGTGGTTATCAAACGAATTTCTCATCTGGTAGCTGGTGATGTTGGCTGCCTCGCAAGCCTGCT